>DATBIZ010000308.1:0-3781 GCA_036556645.1 Vicinamibacteria bacterium
CGGTAGCGCGCCTCGCCGGCGAGCACCAGCAGCCGGGTGTCGTCGAACGTGGGCACGTCCACCGCGACGTCGGGCGTGCCGCCCGGCGGGCTGTCGAGGTCGTTGAAGCCGTCGGCCCGGTGGAAGGTCGCGCGCAGCGACAGCTCCAGGTTCTCCCGCGCGGTCACGGTGGCGCCGGCGCCGAACGAGTCGAAGGCGTCCTCCACGTCCGCGGTCCAGTCGTCGGCGGGGTTGGTGGACAGCGCGGCGCCGCTCTGCCGGCCGCGCTGGAACGACGAGATGTCCTCGCGCGTGTAGAACGCGGAGAGGCTCAGCCGGTCCACCGGCGAGAAGTCCACCTCGGCGCTCAACGCGCGCATGTTCGACTCGAGGAGGCCATGTAGGGACTCGTCGTAGTCGTCCTTCCCCTGGGTGTACGAGAGGGACACGGTCGCGGTCTCCCACGGCGTGACCTGCGCCAGCGCCGTCACCCGCGTCAGGTCCTTGTTCGCCTGGTCGTAGCGGCGCAGGGAGAGGAGGTTCGCGGGCGGCCCCGGCTCCAGGAACGACGCGTGCTCGGCGTGCTCCGGGTCGTAGTGGTCGAAGTCGCGCCGGCCGCGCTCGAACGTGGCGCGCAGGATGCCCCAGCCCCCCACCCGCGAGTCGGCCGAGAGGAACAGGGTGTGCTGCCGCGTGTCCTCGGTCTCGCGGAACGTGCGCTGCCAGCGGTCGAGCCGCCAGCCGACCTCGGCGCTCAGCGGCCCGAAGTCCCAGGCCGCCGCCGCGGTGGCCTGGTCGTTGGTGAAGCCGTACGGCACGCTGATGCGCGGGATGTCCTCCCACACCGCGTCGAAGCGCACGTAGCCGAGCGGGAAGCGGATGCGCGGCGTGTCGTTGCCCAGGTCGTGGCGGCGGACGCGGCCGGTCAGCGTCAGCCGGTCGACCGGCCGCGAGGACACCACGCCCGAGACGGTGAGGACCTCGATGCGTCCGTCGAGTCCGCGCGCGGGCAGGGCGCCGGCGTCCGTCGCGGCGACGGGCGCGGTGATGGCGGTGTTCGTCGTGAAAGGGATGAAGGGCTCGTCCTGCGTCCACACGCCGTAGCTGGTGTCGAGCGCGACGCGGGTGTGGGC
This sequence comes from Vicinamibacteria bacterium, assembly GCA_036556645.1. Classification (GTDB taxonomy): domain Bacteria; phylum Acidobacteriota; class Vicinamibacteria; order Fen-336; family Fen-336; genus DATKEG01. The sequence continues at coordinate 1,113 of DATBIZ010000308.1, forward strand.
CCGCGCCTTCCACACGAACCCCAGCGAGCCGGTGAGCGACCGGTTGTCCGGCGGCAGGGCCAGGCGCCCGGACATGGGCCCGTTGATCGACGACGCCGACGGCGACTGGTAGGCGCTGGGATCGGTGGAGTCCGCGCCGCGGAACGGGTTGTCGAACACCTGCGCGTCGATGGTGTTGGCGAACAGGTTCAGGCGGATCCCGCCCCGGAGCATGCCCCAGGACGGCGCCCACTCCGCGGAGAGCGACAGGTCCTGCGTGCGGTAGTCCACCGGCTCCGGCGTCTCCACCACGTTGCCGAAGCCGAACGCCGTGCCCGAGCCTCGCTCGCCGCGCCGGCGCTCGTGGTAGTAGGCGAGGCGCAGCGCCACCGGGCGGTCGCGCCACAGGTCCATGGTCAGCCGGCCCTGGTCGCGGCGCAGCTGCAGGTCGAAGCGGTCCTCGGCGGCGAGCGAGGGCTGCACGAGGTCGTTCAGGAACGCGAAGTTGACCCCGGTCCGGTTGCGCGCGTGCTGCTGCTCGATCGCGCCCTGGAACGACCGCTGCAGCGTGTCGCTCAGCGAGAGCACGCCGCGCCCCGTGTCTTCCAGCAGCGAGCGCGCGTCGTGGCCGAAGCGGTGGGGGATGAGCAGGTAGGACGCCTCCAGGGAGTGGCTCCGCGAATCCACCGCGGCCCGGTAGCGCGCGTCGTCCTGCAGCGCGTCCTCCGCGCTCACGTCCCAGAGCACGCGCCGCCGGCCGGCGAAGCGGACCAGCGACGGCAGCGGGCCCGTGGGCAGGTCCCGGTACTCCTGGAACTTCGAGGAGCGCGTGTCGGTCTCGACGCCTTGCAGCGAGAACTCGACCCGTCCCAGGAGGAACGGCGGCGGCAGGGTCCCACCCGACTCCGCCCCCGGCGCGGCCGGCGGCTCGGCCGGCGTCTGGGGGGCCGCGGCGGCGGGCTCCTGGCCGGCGGCCGCCGCTTCGGCGGCCGCGCTCTTCGGCTCCTCGGCGCCCGCCGCCGCGGCGGCGAGAAGCCCGAGCAGGCCGAGGGAGAGCGCGCGCATGGTCAGCGTCCGAGGTACGGGCCGGACGGCGCGTTGCCGCCGTGCACGTTCTGGTGGCAGTTCCGGCACGCGTGCTCCACCACGCGGTTGCTGACGGCCGGTCCGGCCAGCGTGTTGCGCAGGTCGTAGAGGGTCCCCGGGTGCCGCGTGTTGAGGTGGCAGCGCTGGCAGAGGTACGGCTGCTTGGCCACGAGCAGCCGGTCGTGGTTGGAGCCGTGGGGATCGTGGCAGTGCAGGCAGTTCTCGCGCGCGGGCGGGTGCTCCCACAGGAACGGGCCGCGCTTCTCGGTGTGGCAGCCCAGGCACTGCTCGGTCACCGACTCGGCCTTCAACATGCGCGGCCGCGCCCCGTCGTGCGGGTCGTGGCAGCTCGAGCAGCTCATCAGCCCTTCGCGCACCGGGTGGTGCGAGCTGCGCAGCGATCGCGCGCGGATCGGCCCGTGGCACTGGTAACACGTCTCCGGCTCGCGCATGGTCTTGAGCTGGGCGTCGGCGGACTTGAACGCGTGCACGCTGTGGCAGCTCGCGCAGGAGACGCCGCGCCGGTGGTGCACGCCCGAGTGCCAGAGCGCCTGCCGGCCCTTGTCGTGGCACTCGAGGCAGACCGCGCTGGCCGCGCGCGGCTCCAGCCGCTTGAAGGACACGATCGGCCCCGGGTCGCCGGTCTCCGTCACCGACTTGACGTGCCCGGCCACGTCGCCGTGGCAGCGCGCGCACGAGCGGTCCACGCCGGCGTGGTGCGTGCCGGTGAGGCCGGCCACCGGGGCCGGGTGGCACGACGCGCAGAGCTCGAGGGCGGCGGCCGCCGCCGCGTGGGGGTCGGCCGCCGCCGCCGCGGGAGGCGGCGCTTGCGCCGCACGTGGCTCCGCGCCCAGCACCCCGAGGGTGGCGGCCAGCGCCGCCACGGTGAAACCCAGGAGTCGATCCATGGAAGCCGTGGCTTCCAGTCAATCAAGGGATCGGCCGCCTTGTCAAGGTTGAGCGAAGAAAGGGGCGGGCGCTTCGAACAGGTCCGGGCGATCGCGCTATCGGTGCCAGAGCGCGTACACGGTGAGCGTCACCATGGTCAGCCCGAGCAGCACCGCGACCGTGCCGACCGCTACGCCGGCGCGGCGCAGCCGCGGCGACGCGGGGCGCGCCAGCGCCTGGTCGAGGCGGCCGGTCTCGACCAGCCGCGCGTATTCCGCGGGCCGCTCGTGCCTGAGCTCGTCGAGGTCCACGCGCCCGGTGAAGATCACGGTGTCCATGGGGAACTTCTCCGGCCTCAGGTGCCCGTTGAAGAAGTGGACCGTGAAGATGAACACCGTCGCCAGCAGGGCCTCCTCGCCGTGCACGACGAAGGCCACGTTGAAGACCCAGCCGGGAAGGACGGTGGCGAAGACGCGCGGGAACCACAACATCAGCCCCGACGTGCCGATGATCCCCATCCCCCAGAACACCGCCCAGTAGTCGAACTTCTCCCAGTACGTGTAGCGGTCGAAGCGCGGCCGCTCGCCCTTGCCGACGAACCACTTGACGTGGTTGGCGATGTCGATCGCGTCCTGCCATTGCGGCACCATCGAGTCGGGCCCCCAGACGATGCCGAGCCAATCCTTGTTGACGATCGCACGCCGGACGAGCAGGCC
>DATBIZ010000309.1:0-8986 GCA_036556645.1 Vicinamibacteria bacterium
CGGGGCGGCGCAGGCGGACCTTCTCGCCGAGGATCACCCGGCGATCATCGCTCACGCGCCGAGCCTGCGCCAAGCGGCCACGCGGTGGCCGCGAGCTCGGATTCGGTCTCGGTTGCGGCGTCGGGTACCGGTTCGGGTACCGAGTCCGATCCGGGGCCGATCCGCTCGTGCCCGAATCAGTACCCGTACCCGATGCCGACTCCGAACCCGAACCCGACGTGGTTCTCAGAACGTGAACCGAACCGACCCCTGGACGATCCTCGCGTTGCGCGCGGCCGTGGCCTTGCCGAAGTTCGCGTTCACCTGACGCCCCGCCGCGTCGAAGCGCAGCGTGTTGTCCACGCCCTGCCCGCCGGTGCCGGAGTTGACGGTGACGCCGGGAGCCGGCCCGAACTGGGTGTGGTTGAGCAGGTTGTACGCCTCGACGCGAAGCTGCAGGCGGCGATGGCCGTTGCCGAGCGGGAAGTTCTTGAAGAGCGACAGGTTCCAGTTGTTGATGCCCGGACCGCGGAACGCGTAGCGCGGCGCGTTGCCGGTGTCGCCCCGGCCGCTGGGCCGCGCGAACGCGGCCGGGTCCACCCACGCGCCGCCCTCGCCGGGCCTCAGGTTCCCGCCGGTGGCGGGGGAGCCGACCTGCACCGGCCGCACCACGCGCACGCCCCCGCCCGCATCGCCGCCGTTGCCGCCGGTGCCGCCGGTGAAGTCGAAGTTGTCCACGGTGGTCATGAACACCGGCGTCCAGTCGCCGCTCGCGAAGGCGTTCTCGCCGGAGATCTGCCAGTTGTCGAAGAGGAAGCGCACCAGCGCGTTGTCGGCCAGCGTGCTCGCCTTCGGCAGGTCCCAGGTGTAGTTGACCACCAGGTTGTGCGTCTGGGTGCCGGCCAGCGGCGCGTAGTGCCACTCCTTGAGCGGCCGCACCGCGCTCACCTGCTGCTCGTCGTCGTCGGCCACGCCGAGCGCCTTGGCGAACGTGTACGCCACCGCGAACTGGAAGCCGCGGCTGTAACGCCGGTTGAGCTGCACCTGCAGGCCGTTGTAGTTCGACGTGCCGTGGTGGCTGCGCAGGACGATGTTCTCGTAGCCGAGGTAGGGGCGCAGGAACGTGTCGGGCTTGGGCGTGGTGGGGCTCTGCGGGTTCGCGTTCTGCGGGTTCACGTTCACGAACTTCGCGCCGTCCGGCACCACGTTGATGTTGGTGGCCAGCTCCAGGTGCCGCGTGACGTTGCCGACGTACGTCAGGTCGACGACCACGCCCCATCCCAGCTCGCGCTGCACCCCGAGCGACCAGTTGTAGCTGCTCGGGGTCTGGGCGTCTCGCTCGAGCGCGAACACGTTGCTGGGCCGCCGCGCCGCGGAGGCCCCCAGCAGCGTGTCCATGGTCCCGTAGTAGATGATCGGCGTGTTGACCGCGGGCGGGTTGTTCGCGGACTGGTCCATGCTGCGCGCGGTGACGTGGGCGTTGTGGTACAGGCCGGCGCTGGCGTGCAGGGCGGTCTTTCCGTCGCCGGTGAGGTCGTAGGCGACGCCGAGCCGCGGCTCCGGATGGACGCCCTGGTTGTCGCGGAATCCCTTCGGGTAGCCGGGATCGTCGCGGCTCACCATCCCGTTGGTCGGGTCGCCGCTGCCCGGCACGAAGCTGCCGACGTAGATGTTCGGCAGCACCTGGCCCGTCACCGGGTCGAGGGCCACGTTGGCGTTGTTGATCCGCGCCGGCTGGTAGAGCCGCGGCGCGCGCGCGGGGTCGTAGCGCTCGGGCACGAACGTGGCCGCGGGCAGGCTGGTGCTCCACGGCTTGTACCAGAGGAAGCGCAGCCCGTAGTCCACGGTCAGCCGGGGTGACGCCTTCCAGGTGTCCTGCACGTACCACTCGGCCAGGAAGCGCCGCGCGTTCACCTCGGGCAGGCGGTCCACCTCGGTGTACTCGCGGAACACCCCGAGCAGCGCGTTCGAGAACGCGTAGCGGGTGTCGAGCGGGTTGGCGTTGTCGGTGCTGAACGTGAACTGTCCCGCCCACGGCCCCGCGCCCACGCCGCCGGCGCCCTCGGTGTTGCGGAGCTGCTCCAGGTAGATCCCGCCCTTCAACGTGTGGCTGCCGCGGATCCAGGTCAGGTTGTCGCGGAACGAGAACACCCGTCCCGTGCCCCCGTCCCCCACCAGCCGGTTCTCGTAGGTGAAGTTCGGCTGGTCCACGCCGCCCGCGCTGGGCACGTTGAAGATGGCCTTGGGCAGCGCGTCCACCGGGTTGACGTCGTACAGCTGGCCGAGCCGATAGCCGTTGTCCGCGCGACGCAGGCGAGCCCAGTCGCTCTCCGCCACCGGGTGGAACTGCTCGCGCTGCCACCTCACGCCGGCGGCCGCGTCGTTGATCAGGTTCGAGCGGATGATCTTCGTGTAGTTCACGCTCGCGCCGCGGTCGGTGTTCAGGTAGTGCGTGTTGAACCAGCCCCACTTGGCCGGGCCCGCCGTCACCTCGCTTCCGCGCTGATCGGACCACCAGTCCTTGTAGGTGAAATAGAGGCTGTCGCGGGCCGAGGGCCGCCAGTCGAGGCGCAGCACGTTGTTCACCTTCGGGTTCTCGGCCGTCTCCTGGGACTGGAAGTTGTAGCCGAGGTTCCCGGTGACGTTGGGCAGCGGCAGCATGTTCAGCAGGGCGAGGCCGCTGGGATGGATCCGGCCCGCGGGCACGATGTTCCCGGGGAACGGCTGGCCGGTCAACGGATCGCGGATCGGGATCAGGTTCCCGTTGAGGTCGCGCGTCTGCGAGAAATCACCGCGCCGCTCGGCGGCCGTCGGCATGCGGTAGCTGCGGAGCGGGCCCGGGCGCTGCGTGAGCGGCGCCTCCACCGAGTAGTAGAAGAAGAGCTTCTTCTCGGATCCGCGGTTCAGGCCCGGGATCGGGCCGCCGAGGTTGAAGCCGAGGGTGTTGTAGCGGTACTCGGCGCGGGGGCGGCCGGCCCGGTTGTTGAAGAAGTTGTTCGCGTTCCACTTCTCGTGCCGTCCGTAGTAGTACGCGTTGCCGCGGTACTCCGCCCCGCCCCCCTTGCTCACGATCTGGATCTGCGCCCCGCCGCCGCGCCCGTATTCGGCGCGGTAGGTGTTGAGCAGCACCTTGATCTCGCCGACCGCGTCGAGGTTGATCTGCTGGGCCATGCGGTCGGTCTGTCCGACCTCGTTGCCGAGCACGCCGTCCACCATGATCGTGTTCCAGTTGCGCCGCTGGCCGCTCACGTGGGGGACGAGCGTGCCGAAGCTCTCGCCGAGCGACTCCACCGTGTCCTCGTAGCGCACGCCGGGGATCAGACGCAGCAGGGTGGTGACGTCGCGGCCCTTGACCTGGATCTGCTCGATCTGGCGGGCGGTGACCAGGCCGGAGTGCTGCGAGTCCTCGACGTTCACCTGGGCGCCCGAGGCTTCCACCACCACGCTCTCACCGAGCCCGACGCCCAGCCGGATCGTGCCGAGCGAGAGGCGGTCGGCGGCGCTGAGCACGTTGCGCGTGCGCTCGAACGTGCGGAAGTTCCGCATCTCCACCCGCACGGTGTAGGAACCCGGCGGCAACGTGGTGACCTGGAACGCGCCGCGGGCGTCGGTGGTCACCACGCGCGCGGCCAGGGTGGCTTCGTGGAGCGCCGTCACCGTCGCTCCCTGAACGGGCTGCCCCTGTTCGTCGGCGACCGTGCCCGCGATCGTTCCCGTGCTGTCCTGGGCCAGCGCGCCGCTGGCGGCGACGACGATCCATGCGGCGATCAGGTGCGACCGGCCAAGACACATGTGGTCCTCCCTGGATAGAACTGGACAGACCAGACGCCACTCCGCTCGACGGCCTATCCTCGTAACACGCCGCCAAAATGCCTGTCAAGAGATTTCTGCAATTTCAGTTATCAGGCCGGGCTGCGATGATGGTCTGACCACAAGTCGGCCCCGCCATTGACAGGTCGCCGTCCCCGGTGTAAACGAGGACAGCCTCATGACCGGCCGACTGGCGGCGCCCCAGGCCGCGGCACGCGACTCCGTGGCCGTCGAGCAGGTGATCGCGCACGTGCGCGGCCTGATCGAGCGCCGTGCGCTGCGGCCCGGAGACCGGCTCGCCTCCGAGCGGCGGCTCGCCGTCGAGATCGGGGTCAGCCGTCCCAGCGTGCGCGCCGCGCTGCGCTCGCTGGCCGCGATGGGGATCGTGCAGACGCGCCACGGCGCCGGCACGTTCATCACCGAGGGGCCGCCCCTGCTGGTCAGCGAATCGCTGGGGTTGCTCGCCGCCGTGCACGGCATCGGCTTCGACCGGCTGTTCGAGGCCCGCCGCGTGCTCGAGGCGGGCACGGCCGCGCTCGCGGCCGAGCGCGCGACCGGCGATCAGGTGGCGGCGATGTCGGACGAGATCACGGGCATGTACGCCTCGCTCGACGATCCCCAGGCGTTCCTGCTGCACGACGTGCGCTTCCACCGCGCGGTGGCCGCGGGTACGAACAACCCGGTGCTGGGGGCCCTGATCGAGATGGTGGCCTCGCTGCACTACGAGCAGCGCCGCGAGACCGTGGAGCGCGCCCGCGGGCAGCTCCGCGACACCGCGGACATGCACCGGCGCATCTACCAGGCCATCCGGACGCGCGACCCCGAGGCCGCGCGGCTGGCCATGGACGACCACCTGCGGCGGGCGCAGGCCGCGCAGGCGTCCGAGGAAGACCGGCCGGGCGCCCGGTGACCTACGGCGCCGCGCCGGCCTCCGCGATGACGGCGTCCTCGCCGTAGACCACCAGCAGCGGGTGCCTGACGACGGCGCGGAAGTCGTACGCCTGCCCTGGGAGGAGGCCGCGCACCTCGAGCTCGTAGGCGCCGGGCGCCGTCCGGCGCGACCGGTCGGTGTCCGACCACGCGTCGTCGGGCGTGTAGAGCTCCTCGACTCCCTTCTTCCGGCGGTACTGGAAGCCGGCCTCCACGCCCTCCGCCTGGCCCAGGTCGCGCAGCTCGGCGCGCAGCGTGGCACGTGCGCCGTCGGAAGACCTCGTGGCCCGGCCGGTCACCACGACCGGAGGTGAGAGCCCCGGCTGCACCGCCGTGAGCTCCAGGACCACCGGGTCCACCCACTTCCGGTCCGTGTACAGCCGCTGCGACATCATCACCGAGAGGTGCAGGCCCTCGCCGTCCTGCGTCCACGACGGCCGCGGATCCACGTCGGGCCGGTACTCGAGCCGCTCGCCGCTCGCGCCCAGGACGCGCACGCGCGTGCGGGCGGTGGCCTTCACCGACCGCAGCCGGATCGTCTTCCGCTCTCCGAGCGGCCAGGGCGTGCGCGTCACGAACGCGTAGACGGTATCGGCGCCCTTCGCCCGCGTGAACCAGACGTTGCCCTCGTTCGTGACCACCCACGGCCGCACGTGGTGGATCGCCGCGGAGTTCACGAAGTTCCACAGGCCGAGGTGACGGAGCCGCTCCTCCTGCTCGATCGGCAGCTCGCCGTCCGGCTTCGGTCCCACGTTGAGGAGCAGGTTCCCGCCCTTGGCCCGGGTCTCGATCAGGAGCTCGATCAGCTCCGTGGGGGACTTGTACGTCTCGTGGGCGGGCTTGTACGGCCACTCGGTGCCCATGGTGACGCAGGCCTCCCACGCGCGGTCGAGGGGAACGCCCGGCACGCGCTGCTCCGGCGTGTCGATGGCCCCGCGGGTGACGACGGCGTCCGGCTGCAGGTCCCAGACCAGCTCGCGCAGCCCCTCGGCCGGTCCGTCCAGGAACACCAGGTCGATCGGCCCGTATTGCGTCATCAGCTCGCGCAGCTGGGCCTGGTCCAGCGCCAGCAGCCCCGGGTCCTCCTGCGGCGTGACCCCGCGATGCGGGGCCCGCGCGATCGGCTTGCCGGTGCGGTGCAGGTAGTGGAAGTCGTCGGGCGAGAAGTAGTGGCCGACGGCGAGGCCTTCCGCGCGGAACGCGTCCACCACCTCGCGCGTGACGTCGCGCCCGAACGGGGTGTTCATCACGTTGTAGGACGTCGTCTTCGTGTCGTACATGCAGAAGCCCGCGTGGTGCTTGGTCGTGAACACCACGTACTTCATGCCGGCGAGCTTCGCCAGCGCGGCCCAGTCGCGCGGCTGGAACTTGCGCGGGTGGAACGCGCGCGGCAGCTCCTCGAAGAACCGCCGCGTGTAGTCCTCGCTCGCGCCCACCAGCGAGTGGCTGATCACCCCGCCCAGCGGCGCGTCCACGCTCCAGTGGATGAACAGGCCGAAGCCGGCGTCGCGGAACCACTCGAGGCGTTCCGGCTTGTTGCGCGAGCCGGCGGTCGGGGCCTGCGCGGCGGACAGCGGCGCGGGGCCCGGGAACAGCAGGGCAAGGGCGACGAGCAGCGACGATCGCATGCGCGGATTAGAGCATGCGCGCTGGGCGGCTTTGTAAACTGTGCACGACGTGGGCGCAGCCGCGCGGAACGCCGCGTCGCGCGGCCCGGAATGGGCGGCCGCGCCGCGGCACAGATCTTGCGGACAAGGCCGCGGCACAACGTGCGCACAGAGCCGAGACAGGGAGGACAGATGAGGCGTACCGCCGTCCTTGGGCTGGCCTCGGGCATCCTGCTCCACGCCGCTTGCGCCGGCAAGGCCATCCGGCCCGCCGTTCCGCCGCCCACGCCCGAGGAGATGGCGCAGTTCTGGGTCGAGCCGGCCGACCTGTCCTCGCGCGACCTCTTCTGGGGTCCGGGAGGCCGCGAGCACGCGCCTCGCCCGGACGAGCGCTGGGAGTTCCTGGAGCGCGACAACAAGACCTGGGGCTTCAGCCCCGGCTTCGACGTGAAGGACTCGCGCGGGATCACCTGGAGCGTGAAGCAGGGGCCCGAGGCGCAGAGCGAGATCGTGGCCTCGCGGCTGCTGTGGGCGATCGGCTACCACCAGCCGGCGACCTACTACGTGCGGCAATGGACCATGCACGGCGAGCGGTGGGCGGGCCCGAAGGACGCGGCGCGCTTCCGCCCCAACCTGCCCTGGATGGACCGCAAGGGCGGGTGGTCCTGGCACGACGGCCCCTTCACGGGCACGCAGCCCTGGCGCGGCGCGCTGGTGATGATGGCGCTGCTCGGCAACTCCGACCTCAAGCCGTCGCAGAACACGATCTACGAGCTCGACCGGCCGCGCGAAGGCGCGCGGCGGTGGTACGTGATGCGCGACGTGGGCCAGGCGTTCGGCGAGAGCGGCATGATCTGGCCCAAGCGCAACGACATCGACGCGTGGGAGAAGGAGCCCTTCCTCGAGGGCCTGCGCGAGGACGGCACCGTCCGCTTCAACTACTCGGGCCTCTGGAAGGAGCTCTTCCGCAACCTGCGGCCGGACGACGTGCGCTGGGCGGCCGAGCGGCTGGCGCGCATCTCGGACCGGCAGCTCGAGGACGCGTTCCGCGCCGCCGAATACGAGCCGGAGCTGGCGCAGCGGTTCATCCGCCGGCTCAAGGAGAAGATCGCGGAAGGGCTCGCCCTCAAGGGCTGACCGCCGGCCATAATCGCGCGTGCGCGTGCTGCGCGTCGCGCTGGTCGGCTTCGGCCACGTCGGCCGCCGTTTCGTCCTTCGGCTCCCGGGCCGCTACGGCGGCGTGCTGCGCGAGGCGGGCGTCCGCGCGGTCCTCACCGGCATCGCCACCGCCCGCCACGGCGCCGCCATCGATCCCGCCGGGCTCTCGCCCGCCGCCTGCCTGCGCCTGGCCCGCCGCGGCGCGGCGCTCGACGCGCTGCACCGGGCCGGCCCGATCGGCTCCACGCTGGACTTCATCCGCGCGGTGCCGGCCGACGTGCTGGTGGAGCTGACCACCCTCGACCCCGGCCGCGGCGAGCCCGCGGTGTCCCACGTCGCGGCGGCGCTCGCGCGCGGCCTGCACGTCGTCACCGCGAACAAGGGGCCGGTGGCGTTCGCGCTCGCGCGCCTGAGCGCCCTCGCGCGCCGGCGGGGCCGCCTGTTCCTGTACGAGAGCGCGGTCATGGACGGCGCGCCGGTCTTCAACCTGGCCGCCCGCTGCCTGCGCGGCGTGCGCGTCCGCGCCTTCCGGGGCACCCTCAACAGCACCACCGGCTACGTCCTCTCACGCGTCGAGCGCGGCGCGAGCTTCGCCGCGGCGCTGCGCGGCGCGCGCCGGCGGGGGATCGTGGAGGCCGACCCACGCCACGACCTCGACGGATGGGACGCGGCGGTGAAGGGCTGTGCGCTGGCGGCCGCGCTGATGGGCGCGCGCGTGCGCCCGCCGCAGGTGCCGCGCCGCGGGATCGGCGGCCTCTCCGCCTCCGCGGTGCGGGAGGCGGCCCGCGCGGGCACGCCCATCCGCCTGGTGGTCCGCGGCGAGCGCGCGGGCGGCGTGGTGCGCGTCCGCGTGCGCCCCGAGCGGCTGCGCCGCGGGGACCTCCTCGCGGGCGAGGGCAGCGACTCGGCCCTGGTGCTGGAGACCGACCTGATGGGCGAGCTGGCGGTGATCGAGCGCGGCGGCACGGTCGAGCAGACCGCCTACGGGGTGCTGTCCGACCTGCTCGCGGTCGCGGACGCCACGGCGCTCGGCCGCGCCGCGCGACCACGGCGATCAGCTCGTCCACGCGCGTGAGCGCCGGCGCGAGGAGGGTCGCCCGCGGGCCGGGCAACCCATAGAATGCCCCGCGTGTCCACCGTCCCGCCGGCCGCGCCGCTCGCCGCCGCCGCCGCCTTCGACGCGGCGCAGGACGCGGTGGACCACACGCGCCGCCACCTGTTTCCGTTCGACCTGAGACGGTGGATCACGCTGGGGCTCGTCGCCTTCCTCGACCAGTGCGGGCGGGGCGGCAGCTTCGGCCTGCCCGGCGGCGGTGGCGGCGGCGGCGGCGGCGGTGACGGCGGGACGGCGGGCGAGATCGAGGCCGGGCTGGCCTGGCTCGCCGCGAACGTCGTGCTGGTGTCGCTCATCGCGGCCGTCGTGCTCGCGTTCGCGGTCGCGTTCACCGCCCTCGTGCTCTGGGTCAACAGCCGCGGCGTGTTCCTGTACCTCGACGACGTGG
>DATBIZ010000310.1:0-2191 GCA_036556645.1 Vicinamibacteria bacterium
GATCATCACCGGCGCGGTGTCCGAGGACGAGAGCGCCCAGCACTTGTCCGAGCCGGGCGCGACCAGGCAGACGTCGCCGTCCTTCTTCATGCAGTAGCCGATGGAGGCCCGCCAGAACGCGGTCTGGTTGTAGTAGTTGCACCGGGTGTCCACGCACAGGTTGCCGCCGATCGTGGCCGCGTTGCGCAGCGGCGGCGAGGACACCACCGCGGCGGCGTGCGCGAGCGCCGGCCAGCGGGCGGCGAGCGCGGGATGGGCCGCGACGTCGGCCAGGGTGGCCATCGCGCCCAGCGTCAGCGAGCCGTGGGCGGCGATGCGGGTCGCGTCCGGCAGCCCGCGCAGGCCGACGAGCACCCTCGGCGTGAACTGCCGCCGCTTCATGTTCGGGAACAGGTCCGTGCCGCCGGCCACCGCCATGGCGTCGGGCCCGTATTCGGCCAGCACCCGCGCCGCGTCGCGCGCGGTGCGCGGCCGCAGGTAGCGGAACGGGGGCAGCCTCAGCATCGCGCGCTCAGGGACGGACCGCCGGGTCCACGTCCGGCGCGGGCGCCGGCTCCGCCGCCGCGAGCGGCGGCACCTTCACCGTCGGCGGGTAGGTGAAGGCCGGCATCACGGGGCCGCGGTAGCGCTGCTCGAGCGCCTGCATCACCTTCTCCGGCGTGACCGGCACCTCGCTCACCTGCACGCCGAGGGCGTCCATGATCGCGTTGACCACGGCCGGGATCACGGGCAGCAGCGGCCCCTGGCCGCACTCCTTGGCGCCGTACGGACCTTCGGGATCGAGCGTCTCGACCAGGATGGACTCGACCGGCGGCATCTCGAGGGTGGTCGGGCTCTTGTACTCGAGCATGGACGGGATCTTGTGCCGCCCGCGCCGGAAGGCCTGCTCCTCCATGAGGACCTCGCCGAGCCCCATGTAGACGGAGCCTTCCACCTGGCCGATCACGAGCAGCGGGTTGATCGAGCGGCCGACGTCGTGCGCGATCCAGACCTTCTCCACGCGCACGATGCCGGTCTCGGGGTCGCAGGCCACCTCGACCACGCACGCCGAATAGGAATAGGTCGGGGTGGGACCGACGCCAGCCCCCTTCCACTTCGCCACCGAGCGCGGCGGCGTGTAGGAGCCGACCGCGCCGAGCGTGCCGTGCTCGGCCTCGGCCAGCACCGCGGCCTCGGGGAAGGTGAGCGCGCGCGACGGGTCCGCCGCGTCCGTGACCCGGCCACCGGAGGCGCGCAGCCGCTCGACCGGCACCCCCAGCTTCCGCGCCGCCGCGCCCAGGATCGGCGCGCGCAGCTTGCGCGCGGCCTCGATCGCCGCGTTGCCGGTCATCAGCGTCACCCGCGACGAATACGACCCGAGGTCCACCGGCGTGAGGTCGGTGTCGGCGGTGACCACGCGGACGTCCTTCGGCGCCACGCCCAGCTCCTCGGCGACCACGTAGGCGAGCACGGAATCGGAGCCCTGGCCGAGGTCCGTGGAGCCGCAGAACACGGTGACGCCGCCGCCGCGGTCCACCTTGACCTGCACGCCGGAGTGCGGCATCGCGTTCCAGTAGATCGGCAGGCCGGCGCCGCTGATGTAGGCGGAGCCTGCGAGGCCGAGGCCGCGGCCCGCCCCGAGCGCGCCGCGCCGCTCGCGCCAGCCGCTCTTCCCCACCACCCGCTCCAGGCACTCGGCGAGGCCGATGGTCCGCACCTTCATCTGGTTCGCGGTGACCGTGCCGGGCGCGATCGTGTTCTCCAGGCGCCAGCGCGCGGGGTCGAGGCCGAGGTCCGCGCAGAAGCGGTCGATGTGGCACTCCAGCGCGAAGCGCGGCTGCGGGGTGCCGTGCCCGCGCTTGGGGCCGCAGGGCGGCTTGTTGGTGAACACGCGCACGCCGTCGAAGCGGTAGCGCGGGACCTCGTAGGTGACCGTCTGCAGCGCGCCCGTGTAGTAGAGGCTGGCCACGCCGTAGCTGCCGTAGGCGCCGCCGTCGAGCGCGGAGCGGAAGTGCATCGCGGTGATCCGCCCGTTCCGGCGCAGGCCGGTCTTGATCCACATGCGCACGGGGTGGCGGCCGCGGTGGCAGTAGAAGACCTCCTCGCGCGTCAAGGTGGCCTTCACCGGCCGGCCCGTCTTCATCGAGAGCTTGGCCACGGCGATCTCGTGGCCGAAGGGATCGCTCTTGCCGCCGAAGCCGCCGCCGTTGGG
>DATBIZ010000311.1:0-3143 GCA_036556645.1 Vicinamibacteria bacterium
AGCGCCGAGGGCGGGCGCGCGGCCGCGGAGGCCGTGCTCGCGGCGGTGCGCGGGGCGCGCGCCGGAGAGGTCGACGGCCTCGTCACCGCGCCGCTGAACAAGGAAGCGCTGGCCGCCGCGGGCTACCGGTGGCCGGGCCACACCGAGATGCTGGCCGAAGCGGCCGGCGTGTCCGACGTCGCGATGATGTTCGTGGGCGGCGACCTGCGCGTCGCGCTCCTCACGATCCACCGGTCGCTGCGCAGCGTGCCCGATGCGCTGAGCGTCGCCGAGACGTGCCGGGTGGTCCGGCTCGTCGCCCGCGAGCTGCCGCGGTTCGGCGCCCCGCGCGCCCGCGTCGCCCTGTGCGGCCTGAACCCGCACGCGGGAGAGGGCGGCCTCTTCGGCCACGAAGAGCAAGACGTGCTCGCGCCCGCCGTGGCCGCCCTGCGCGCCGAAGGCCTGGAGGTGAGCGGTCCGCTGCCGGCGGACACCCTGTTCGTGCGCGCCGCGCGCGGCGAGTTCGACGCGGTGGTGGCGGCGTACCACGACCAGGGGCTGATCCCGGTGAAGCTGGCCGCCTTCGGCCACGCGGTCAACGTGACGCTCGGCCTGCCGTTCGTGCGCACGTCGGTGGACCACGGCACCGGGTTCGACATCGTGGAGAAAGGCGTGGCGGACGAGAGCAGCCTGCTCGCGGCGATGGAGCTGGCCGCTCGGCTGGCGTCGCGCCGCTGAGAGAGTGCCGGATTCAGCGTCTCTGGCGCAGCTCCTGGCGGGCGTCGCGCTCGATGTCCTTGCGCTTGATCGTCTCGCGCTTGTCGTGGGCCTGCTTGCCGCGGGCGAGGCCGATCTCGAGCTTCACGCGGCTGCCCTTGAAGTAGGCGCGCAGCGGCATGATCGTGAGGCCCTTCTCGGTGGCGCGGCCTCCCAGCTTCAGGATCTCGCGTTTGTGCAGCAGCAGCTTGCGCACGCGGTCCTCGGCGTGGTTCTGCAGGTTCCCGTGGCTGTAGGGGCCGATGCGCGCGCCGACGAGGAACAGCTCGCCGTTCTTGAACTCGACGTAGGCGTCGCGGAAGTTGAAGCCGCCCTCGCGGATGCTCTTCACCTCGGAGCCGACCAGGCGCAGGCCGGCCTCGGCCCGCTCCAGGATCTCGTAGTTGAAGAACGCCTTCCGGTTGGTGGCGATCGTCCTCTCGCCGGCATCGGGTTTGGCGGCGGTCATGCCGCCCAGTCCACGACGGTCTTGATGTTGCCGGGAGCGGGCGCGAGGGCGGCGCGCGCGTCGTCCACGGGCAGGCGGCGCGTGATCAGCCGCGCCGCCCATCCCGGCCAGCGGCGCTCCGCCTCCGCCAGGTCGCGCCCGCCCATCTCGAAATGGTGGCGTCCGGCGTTCACGGTGCCGAACACCAGGCGGTTCCCGATCAGCAGGTGCTGGTTCCAGTCCGCGGCGTCCACCTGCACCGGCTTGTCGCCGAGCGTCACGCTGGCCAGCACGCACACGCCGTTGGGCGCGAGCAGCATGGTGGCGGGGAACACGACGTCGGGCGCGCCCGTGGCCTCGAACACCACGTCGGCGGGGCCGGCCACGCGGCCCAGCTCCTCGAGCGGCGTCTCCCTCGTGCTGACGTAGCGGATGCCCGCCTCGGCCAGGTGGCGGTCTTTCGGGTTGCCCGAGGGCTCGCGCGCGCAGGCGACCACGTCGAGGCCGCGCAGGCGCAGGACCAGGGCGGCGAGCATCCCGATCGGGCCCGCGCCGAGCACGATCGCGCGGCGCGGCTCCCAGGGCAGCCGCTCCTGGATCCGCCACGTCTGGTCGATGCCCTTCTCGACCACGCTCATCGGCTCGTAGAGGACGCCCAGGCCGCGCAGCGCGGGCGGGACGGGGATCAGGTACCGCGGCGACTCGACGTAGCGCTCCGCCATGAAGCCGTGCCGCGACTTGATGCCGCGCTCGGTGTAGTTCCCGGTCAGGCAGAAGTCGCTCTGGTCCGCGCGGCAGGGCGGGCACGCCTCGGGGCACGGCCGCCGGACCGTGGCCACCACGAGGTCGCCTTCCGACAGCGCGCCCGCGGGCGACTCGACCACGCCGAGGTTCTCGTGGCCGAGGATCAGGAAGTCGCTGCCGGGGGGCGCGTCGCCGAAGTGCCCCTTTTCGATGTCCACGTCCGTGCCGCAGACCCCGGTCTCGAGCACGCGTACGAGCGCCTCGCCCGCCGCGGGCACGGGCTCGGGCACGTCGCGGACGTGCAGGCTGCCGTTCCGGCCGGGGAGCACGGCGACTGCTTTCATCGGGCGGCTATGTTATCGCGGGCGGGACGGCCGGATCAGCGGGGACGGGCGGGCCCGGCCGGGGCCCGCCCGCATCGAAGAAGAACGTCGGCCTACCGGCCGTCCTTGTCGGCGTCGCCGGGCAGCTTGCGCTCGACGCGGTGCCACGCGTCGCGCACCGCCTCGCGCGCGTTGTCCCAGCTCATCCCGTTCGGGTCGCGCCCGGTCTCCCAGTCGCGGCGCAGGTCCGCCTCGACGTCGTCGAAGCGCCGGCCCTGGTAGCGCGTGTACGACTCCCACCCGTACTGGTAGGCCGGACGGAACGCGTCGTAGTCGGCGCCCGAGGAGACGTACGGGCGCGTGGCGTAGTTGCGGCGCCAGAACTCGTCCTCGAGCGTCGGGTTGATCGCCTCGGCCGCGCCCTTGCCGGCGAGACCTCCGGCGACCGCCCCGATCGCGGTGCCGACCACGGTGCCGATCGGCCCCGCCACCGAGCCGATCGCGGCGCCCGCGGCGGCGCCACCCGTGGCGCCGATGGCGGTCCCGACGGGATGCGCTCCCGGCGAGCCGGTGATCGGATCGGGGTTCTGGTCGTCGGCTCGATCCTTCTTGCTGTCGGCCATGCGGGTCTCCTTTCGATCGGTACAGTTCCAGTATCGGACATCGAGCGCGGTCCGTCCGGTGCCGGGCTCGAATGTAGACTCCCGCGTGCTCGGACACCGGGGCTGGGCGCCGGCGGCGCTGGCCGTGGCGCTCGGCGGCGCGCTGGCCGCGCTCGCGCTGCACTCCGCGTCGCCCGACCCCTCGGCCGACGTGGCGCGCGGGGGAGAGGACGCGTTCGCGCGCGGGCTGCACCCGCGCGAGCTGCCCCCGCGCGCGGCGCCCCTGCGCTG
>DATBIZ010000312.1:0-4655 GCA_036556645.1 Vicinamibacteria bacterium
CCGCCGCCGGTTGACGCGCGGCGAGGGCCACGCCGAGGTCGAGCGGCTCCTGGGCGACCACGGCGGGAACCTCGCGCGGCTGGCCGCCCTCGCCCTGTTCGACGATGCGGCGCGGGAGGGGGACGTGCGCGCGCGCCTCGCCGAGGACGCGGGCGAGCCGATGGCCGAGGCCTGGCGCCGCTGCGCGGACGGGACCGAGGCCACGCCGGCGGACACCGTCGACCTGGTCCGCCTCACGGGACGGCTCACCGCGTGGTTCCGGGGGCTGAGCTGATGGCGGACGCCAGCGGCCCGCACGAGCTGTTGCGCATGGCCCGCACCGTGCTCGGGCGGGCCGATCCCGAGACGGCCGGGGTGTGGCCGCGCGCCTCGGCGCTGCTCGCGTGCCGCGCCGTGGAGACGACGGTGAACGGCCTGTGGGACGAGCGCGGGCTCGACCTGCGCGGCTGCCCGATGCGCGTGCAGCTCATCTTCCTCCGCACGTACCTCTCCGACGCGGACCTCGCCGCGCGCGCCGGGCACGCGTGGTCCGCGCTGAGCCGCGCGTGCCACCACCACGCCTACGAGCTGGCGCCCACCGCGGTGGAGCTGCGCCGCTGGCTCGCCGTGGTGGAGGAGCTGATCGCGAAGAAGGCCTGACCCGTCCGCGTCAGCGGCCGCAGAACGTCACGTCGAGGCGCACGAGCGGCACGCCGTCGCGGACCTCCGCGGGCACGACGCCGGCGACGTTGCCCTGCTCGTCGAGGCGGAGGTAGCAGGCGCCGGAGAGCCCCGACTCCGGCGGGCAGGCGAACGGCACGAAGAACGTCCCCGTGAACGCCCCGCCCGCGCGCAGCCCTCGCGTCCCGTGCCAGCGCCCGGCGATCGGCGCGAGCGGCACGTCCTGGCGCGCCCGCGACAGGTCGAGCTGGCCGGAGAAGCGCAGGCGCGAGCCGCCCACCTGGATCGTGCCGTGCGCGGGCCCGGTCCAGTCCACGCGGCTCAGCACCGAGGACGCGCGCACCACCGCCTCGCCGACGAACCCCGGCGGCCCGTCGATCGTGCCTTCGAGCCGCGCGTCCGCCAGGCGCGCGCCCAGCCCGCGTGAGATTTCCTGCAGGCAGAACGGGTCGGCGGCCGGGTCGGCGGAACCGCCGGGGTTGCACTCGATCGTCTCCGCCACCTCGAAGAGGGTGGCCGCGGCCACCGGGTCGTTGCAGACCGGCTCGCCGTGCGCCCGCGCCGCGCCCGCGGCCAGCAGCACGGCCACCACGATACCGAGCCGGCCGTGGATAATCGCCTTCATGAGCACCTCCCGCCCTGCGCTCGCCGCCGCATCCCTCCTCCTCTTCGCCGCGCACGCGTCCGCCCAGGACCGCACGCCGCGGTCCCACGAGGAGATGCACGGGCTGCACCGCGATGCGAAAGCCTACATCGCCCTGCTGGAGGATCCCAGGCGGGACGAGTACCAGAAGCCGCACGAGGTGCTGGCCGCCCTCGCCCTGAAGCCGGGCGAGACGATCGCCGACATCGGCTCGGGCTCCGGCTACTTCACCCTGCGCTTCGCGGCCCACGTCGGGGAGACCGGGCGCGTGTTCGCGGTGGACGTGGACCCGGACATGGTGCGGCATTTGAACCGGCGGCTGCGCGACGCCGGCGTGCGCAACGTCCAGACCGTGCTGGCCGAGCCGGACGATCCCCTCCTTCCCGACCGGTCGGTGGACCGGTTCGTGGTCGTCAACACCTGGCACCACATCGAGAAGCCGGCCGAATACCTGGCGCTGATGAAGCGGATGCTGAAGCCGGGCGGGCAGGTCGTGATGATCGACTTCCACAAGAGGGAGCTGCCCTTCGGGCCGCCGCTCGAGATGAAGATCGCGCGCGAGGACCTCGTGGCGCAGATGGCCGCGCACGGCTTCAAGCTGGCGCGGGAGCATGCGTTCCTGCCGCACCAGTACTTCCTGGTCTTCACGCCGGCGGGCTGAGGCGGGCGGTCAGGCCGCGGGGGGCGCGTCGAGCAGCGCGAACGCCTGCCTCATGGCCCGGCCCGTCGCCGCCACCGCCTCTTCGGGGGGCAGCTTCCTGACCGCCTCGTTGAACGGCTCCGCGCGCACCGGCCCGTCGTAGCCGATCGCGCCCAGCGCTCTCAGGAACGCGGCGACGTCGATCACGCCGGTGGCCAGCGGCAGCTCACGGGCGTTGTCCTTCTGCTGGTCCTTCGGCACGCCCGCGGGCGCGTCGTTGAGGTCCACGGCCACCACGTCCTGGTTGCGCAGCGCCGCGATGTCCGCCGCGCCGTCGCCGGCGTGGAACCAGTGCCAGCTGTCGAGCACGAGGCCGACGTTGCCCGCGCCCGTCTCCGCGATCAGCTCGCGCGTCTCGGCCAGCGTGTGCAGGAACGGATACCGCCGCGACGTCCAGGCCGTCTTCGGTCCCACGTACTCGAGGCCCAGCCGCAGGCCGTGGTCGGCGAGCACGCGCGCGATCTCGCGCAGGCGGCGCGCCGTCTGCTCGAAGTGCCGCCGGTAGGTGAGCGCGTCGGAGGCGGGCGGGAGCCACGTGCCCGTGCGCCGCACGCCCGCGCGCTGCAGGGCGCGCGCGTAGGCCGGCAGGTCGGCCATCCCCCGCGCGAACGTCTCGTCGTCGCGGCGGAAGTCCACGGCCAGGAACGCGGCGCCGAACCCGAGGCCCCGGGCCCGCAGGTCGGCCACCAGCGCCTGCACCTCGTCGTCGGAGGCCCGCGAGAGCTCGCCGGCGTCGGGAAACACCGACTCGAAGCCGTGGCGGTGGGCGAGGGCGATCGCCTCGCGCTGCGTCGCCTTCACCCCGATGTTCCCGCACACGAGGTCCATGGTCATCCGCCGGCGGGCGGCGGGCGGCTCCGCGGCGCGCGCCGGACGTCCCCGCGCGCCCGCGACGCCGCCCGCCACCAGCCCGGCCAGGAACTCCCGGCGGTGCGTCCCTCCGCTCAGCGCCATGCTCGTCCTCCGTGCGCCCGACTCCGGTCGTACGGAGGATACCCGCGGTCAGGCGCTGACGGCGGTCGGGCCCTGCGCGGCCTCCTCGGCGTCGAAGAGCTGCCGCAGCTCGCACTCGCCGGGCCCGGCCACGCGCAGGAACTCCCGGGCGCGCTCGATCGCCTCTTCCTTCGAGCCGACCTGCAGGATCGCCATCCCGCCCACGAGCTCCTTGGATTCGGTGAACGGCCCGTCGGTCACCGTGACCTTGCCTCCGGAGAGGCGGACGCGGGCGCCGGTGGCGCTGGGCAGGCAGCCCTCGACCGAGAGCAGGTAGCCCGCCTTGAACCCCTCCTCGATCAGCCTGCCCATCCGGGCCATCTCCTCCTGCGTCGGCGGCAGGCCCGTCTCCACGGATTTGTAGATGCTCAGGAATCGCATGCCGGTCTCCCTCTCCCCCACTCTGCTTCGGACGAGGCGCGAGGCCTCCATGTTCACGACGAACGAGGGGCCGGGGAATCGACAGCCGCCCGCGCCTTTTTGTATCGTCGCCTCCGTGAAGCACGCACGAGCTCGCCGACCCCAGGGTGCGCCCGCGGCTCGCGCGACGACCGCGCTCCTGCTCCTGGCGTCCACGGCGGCGCTCGCGGCCCCCCCGCCGCCGGCCGAGCTGACCGCCGCCGAGGACCACCGGCGCCTGATGACGCTGCTGGGCATCACCGCGCTGCGGCCGGGCGCCGACGGCCGCAATCCACAGGCGCCCAACGCCGCGAACTACGACGAGGCGAAGGCGAACCCGTACGCGAAGCTGCCGGATCCGCTCCTCGCGAAGGACGGCGCGCGCGTGACCACCCCCGAGGCCTGGTGGCGGAAACGGCGCCCGGAGATCGTCGAGGACTTCGACCGCGAGGTGTACGGGCGCGTCCCGCGCGAGGTGCCGAAGGTCACGTGGCGGGTCACGGGCACGACGGCCGAGACGAGCGCCGGCGTGCCGGTGGTCACGAAGCAGCTCGCCGGGCGGGTGGACAACGCGGCGTATCCGCCGGTGGAGGTCGTGATCGAGCTGACCCTGACCACGCCCGCGCGGGCGCGCGGTCCGGTGCCGGTGATGATCCACTTCGGCTTCCGCTGGCCCGGCGGCGTGCGCCCGGGCGGCGCGCCGCCCCCCGAGCCCGGCCCCACCTGGCAGGAGCAGCTCGTCGCGAAGGGCTGGGGCCACGCCACGCTCTACGCGACCAGCGTGCAGGCGGACAACGGCGCGGGGCTGACCCGGGGGATCATCGGCCTGGTCAACAGGGGCCAGCCGCGCGCCCTCGACGACTGGGGCGCGCTGCGCGCGTGGGCCTGGGGCGCGAGCCGGGCCCTCGACTACCTCGAAACCGATCCCGCCGTGGACGCGGGGCAGGTCGGCATCGAGGGCCTGTCGCGCTACGGCAAGGCCGCGGCGGTCGCCATGGCCTACGACCCGCGCTTCGCGATCGCCTTCGTGGGATCGTCCGGCGCCGCCGGAGTCAAGCCGCATCGCCGCAACTTCGGCGAGCTGGTCGAGAACGTGGCCGGCGCCGGCGAGTACCACTGGATGGCCGGCAACTACCTGAAGTACGCGGGGCCGCTCACCTGGGACCACCTGCCCGTGGACGCGCACGAGCTGCTCGCGCTCTGCGCGCCGCGCCCGGTGTTCGTGGGCGCGGGCTCGCCGCAGGTCGAGGGCGGATGGGT
>DATBIZ010000313.1:0-2906 GCA_036556645.1 Vicinamibacteria bacterium
AGCGAGACGTCGCTGCGGCGCTGGCGCGACATCTCGGAGATCCTGCAGGAGACGATCTCCGGCTTCCGGGTGGTGCAGGCCTTCGGGATGGAGCCGTTCGAGACCGCGCGCTTCCGCCGCGCGGCCTGGCGGCTGTTCACGGTCAACATGCGCATCACGCGCACGAGCGCCGCGCTGCCGCCGCTGATGGAGTTCGTGGGCGGGGTGGCGCTGGTGGGCGCGCTGGTCTACGGCAGCAGCGCGATCCGCAGCGGCCGGCTCACCACGGGCGAGTTCGCCGCCTTCATCGCCGCCCTGTTCGCCATGTACACGCCGATCAAGCGCCTCTCGCGCGTGAACGCGTCCGTGCAGGGCGCGCTGGCCGCCGGCTCGCGCATCTTCGAGGTGCTGGACACGCACCTGGAGATCACGGAGGAGAAGGGGGCGGCGGCGCTGCCGCGCATGCAGCGCGAGCTGGAGTACCGCGACGTCGGCTTCCGCTACGCCGAGGGCGACGGGGTGGTGCTGCGCCGCATCAACTTCGTGGCGCGCTCGGGCGAGGTGGTGGCGATCGTGGGCACCAGCGGCGCGGGCAAGACCACGCTGATGAACCTGCTGCCCCGGTTCTACGACGTGACCGAGGGCGCGATCCTGATCGACGGGGTGGACATCCGCCGGGCCACCCTGCGCAGCCTGCGCGACCAGATCGGCCTGGTGACCCAGGAGACCGTGCTCTTCAACGACACGGTGGGCGCCAACATCGCCTACGGGCTCGACGACGTGGACGAGGCGAAGATCGAGTCGGCCGCGCGCGCCGCCTTCGCCCACGACTTCATCCTCGACCTGCCGCGCCGCTACGACACCCTGATCGGCGAGCGGGGCAGCCGCCTGTCGGGCGGCCAGCGGCAGCGGATCGCGATCGCGCGCGCCCTCCTGAAGGACCCGCCGATCCTGATCCTGGACGAGGCCACCTCCGCCCTCGACGCGGAGTCGGAGCGGCTCGTGCAGGAGGCGCTCTCGAACCTGATGAAGGGCCGCACCACGCTGGTGATCGCCCACCGCCTGGCCACCGTGCGCAACGCGGACCGCATCGTGGTGCTGGACGCGGGCGAGGTGAGGGAGACCGGCTCGCACGAGGAGCTGCTGCGCTCGGGCGGGCTCTACGGCCGGCTGTACGAGCTGCAGTTCGCGCCGGAGGACCCGGCGGTATGAGGTCCATGACCGGCTACGGGACGGCGGCGGTGGACACGGAGGCGCTGCGCGCGTCGGTGACCGCCCGCAGCCTGAACCACCGCTACCTCGACCTGACCGTCCACGCGCCGCGCCGCCTGCAGGCGCTCGAGCCCGAGGTCAAGCGCCTGGTGCAGGCGCGCGTGCAGCGAGGGCGGGTCGAGGTGTCCATCCAGGCCAGCCTGCGCGCGGGCGAGGCCGCGGTGGTGCTGGCGCCGCCGGGGGTGATCGCGGCGCTGGTGGACGCGCTCCGCCGCATCCAGCAGGACCACGGGCTGGAGGGCGAGCTGCGCGCGGCCGACGTGGCGCGCTTCCCCGGCATCGTCGAGCTGGCCGAGCTGGCCACGGACGTGGACGAGCCGCGGCGCCACGAGGTCCTGCGCGCGGTGGACGACGCGCTCGCCCAGCTCGAGCAGATGCGGCGCGCCGAGGGCGAGGGCCTGCAGCGGGTCCTGCTGCAGAGCCTGGACGCGGTCGAGGCGGCGGCCGGCCGCATCGAGGAGCTGTCGCTCTCCGAGCGCGCGGCCCGCCGCGACAGCCTGCTGGAGAAGGCGCGCGGCCTGCGCGCGGAGCTCGGGCTCGAGGAGGGCCGGCTCTACCAGGAGGTGTTGCGCCTGGTGGACCGGCAGGACGTGGCCGAGGAGGTGCAGCGGCTGCGCAGCCACGTGGCCCAGGCGCGGGCGGCGGTGCGCGCCGAGGGCCCGGCCGGCAAGCGGCTCGACTTCCTGGCCCAGGAGCTGGGGCGCGAGGCCAACACCATCGGCAGCAAGGTGGCCTCCGCGCCGCTGGTGCAGGAGGTCGTGGCCCTCAAGAGCGAGCTGGAGCGGCTGCGCGAGCAGGTGCAGAACGTTGAGTAGGCGGCTGCCCAACGTGTTCGTGGTCTCCGGGCCCTCCGGCGCCGGCAAGTCCACCGTGCTCGCGCGGGTGCTGGCCGAGATGTCGCACCTGCGTTTCTCGGTGTCGCACACCACCCGGCCTCCCCGCGATCCCGAGCAGGAGGGCGTGGACTACCACTTCGTGGACGACGAGGAGTTCGACGACATGCTCGCGCGCGGGCTGTTCCTGGAATGGGCCGAGGTGCACGGGCACCGCTACGGCACCTCCCGCACGGAATACGACCGGGCCGAGCACGACGGCATGGACCTGCTGCTCGACCTCGACGTGCAGGGCGCCGAGCACGTCCGCGAGAAGTTCCCGGACGCGGTGACCGTGTTCATCCTGCCGCCTTCCCGCCGCGTCCTGGAGAGGCGCCTGCGCGGGCGGGGACAGGAGGAGTCCTCGCTGCAGCGGCGGCTGGAGGCTGCGGCCGAGGAGATGAGCAAGTACACCGAATACGAATACGCGATCATCAACGACGACCTGGCCCGCAGCGTGGAGTCGCTGAAGGCCATCATCCGCGCCGCGCGGGCGCGGACGAGCCGTATCGACGTGGCCGCGCGCGCCGTGTTGGGGACGTTCCAGACGGCCCCGGACGAGATCACGAAGGAGAATTGACCGCATGACGCACCTGATCCTGCCGAAGGAAGTGGACAGCAAGTTCCGCTTCATCACCGTCGCCTCGCAGCGCGCGAAGCAGCTCCAGAACGGGGCCAAGCCGCGCGTGGAGGTGAAGAGCCGCAAGCCCACCCGCGTGGCCATGCAGGAAGTCCTGGCCAACGCCGTGTCCTGGGAGTTCAAGGACGAGCCGGAGAAGGCGG
>DATBIZ010000314.1:0-8288 GCA_036556645.1 Vicinamibacteria bacterium
TCGACCACCGGCTCGAGCGCCGCGTACCGTCCGAGGCACACCAGCACGCCGGCGGCGGCCAGGAGGAGCAGGCGCGCCCGGCCGGGAAAGCTCGTGCGCGCGCCCGCCACGGCCAGCGACAGCGCCGCCGCGCCCAGGTACAGGCTGAGCACGTAGGGAAAGCCGCGCGGGAAGAAGTTCGCGCCCCACCACGTGTTCGCGATGTCGCCGAGCTGCCCGTGCCAGCCGGCCACGAGCACCTGCGGCCAGGTCAGCGGGTGCACCGAGTGCGCGAGCGCGACCTCGGTCGGAAAACCGAGGCCGCGCTGGCTCGCGGCCACCAGCGCGCGCAGGGGCAGCAGCGCCGGCGCGGCCAGCACGAGGCCGAGCAGCACCGACGCGCCGAGGCGCTCCAGCACCTCGCGCCGCTTCGCGAAGGCGAGCACGACACCGGCGGCGACCGCCTGCAGCACCAGCTCGACGCCGAAGGTGGAGAACGCGACCGCGATGGTGGCCCCCGCGAGCAGCACGTCGCGCGCGCGGCCGCCGCCCGCGCGTCCGAGCGCCCACACCACCAGCGGCGCCCATGCCAGCGCGTGCGCGTAGACGTAGAGGTTCAGCGTGGACAGCGCGAACCCGCCGAGCGCGTAGACCAGCGCGCCCGCCGCGCCCGCGGCGGGCGTCACGCCCCGCGTCCAGGCCAGCACCAGGAACGCGAGCGCGGCGAGCGGCACGTGCAGCGCGAGCACCATCGAGATCCCGGCCGCGTCGGGGCGCAGGAGCTGCAGCAGCTCGAGCGGGTAGGACACGGGCGGGAACGCGCTGGGGATCCCCTCGTGCAGCAGCGGGTTCCACCAGCGCAGCTCGCCCGTGGCGAGCCCTTGCAGCGCGAACCGCCGCAGCGGGAGGAAGTGCAGGGCGAGGTCGCGGACGTAGAGGCTCTGGCCGCGGAGGAGCCCGCGCACGAACGGCAGCAGCGTCACCAGCGCGACGCCCGCCGCCAGCAGCGCCCGGGCGCGGCGCGACGCCCTCACGTGAGCTCGCGCACCCGCCGCGCCGGGACGCCGGCCACCAGCGTGCGCGGCGGAACGCTCTCGGTGACCACGCTGCCGGCGGCCACGAACGACTCGCGGCCGATGGTGAGGCCGGGCAGGATCGTGACCGCCGCCCCCACGAAGCAGCCGCGCTCGAGCACCACGGGCGCGGCCAGGGCGGGGAAGTGCGCCTGCAGCGGGTGGTCCCGGTAGCCCACGTTCATGTGCGTGAGGATCAGGACGCGCTCGGCGAGCGTGACCTGCGCCTCGAGCCGGATGCCCTCGGCCAGGTCGAGCAGGCACTCGTCGCCGAGGAAGCAGTCGGCCCCGACCTCGAAGCCGCCGAGCCCGCGCCGGTACAGGTTGAAGAAGCGCACGTCGTGCAGGACCGCGCGCGGGCCGATGCGCGCGCCGAGCAGGCGCAGCCAGGGGGCGCGCAGTTGGGGCACGAGCGCCAGCCGGTACGGCACCATGGCCAGCGTGAACAGGCCGAACCGCGCGGCGCGCGCGAGCCCGATCTCCCCGAGCGCCTTCACCCCTGCGCCCGCAGCGCGCGGCGGAACCGCAGCAGCTTCGCGAAGTAGGTGACCGAGTCGCGCAGGCCGCTCACGGTCGACGTCTTGTCGTGCCGCCGCACGTAGGCGCCCGGCACCTCCTCCACCCGGAGCCGGTGCCGCAGCGCGCGGACCATGAACTCGGTGTCCCAGAACCAGCCGCCGTCCTCGATCTGGTCGAGCACCGGCAGCAGGGCCGCGCGGCGGAAGAACTTGTAGCCGGTCTCCGTGTCGTGGATCGGCACGCCCAGGAGCCGGCGCACCAGGAACGAGTAGCCGCGGCTCATCAGGTAGCGGTCGAGCGAGCGGAGCTGGAACGCGTAGATGCGGCGCACCGTGGCCACGTCCGCTCCCTTCTCGATCGCGCGCACCAGCGAGGGGATGTAGCGGGAGTGGACCTCGAGGTCCACGTCGAGGTAGCCGACGATCTCGCCCCGCGCGGCGCGGAAACCGTCGGTCACCGTCGCGCCGCGGCCCTGGTTCTTCTCGTGCAGGATCACCCGCAGGTCGAGCGACGGGTGCGCGGCCACGATCGCGGCGATGATCTCGCGCGTGCGGTCGCGGCTGACGTCGTCCACGAACAGGATCTCGTACGGACGCCCCAGGTTGTCGAGCGTGTCCCGGATCTCCTCGAAGCTCCGGGCCAGGATCTGCTCCTCGTTGTAACAGGCCAGCACCACGCTGACCAGCGAGGCGTTCGCCATGCGCTAGGGAAAGGACCTCCGCACCGCGTCCACCACGCGGTCCACGTCGCCTCCCGTCAGCTCCGCATGAAGGGGCAGGCGCAGCAGCCGGCCCGCCACGCTCTCGGTAACGGGCAGGTCTCCCGAATCGAGGCCGAGCGCCCGGCCGTGCGGGGCCGAGTGAAGGGGCACGTAGTGGAAGGTCGCGAGCACGCCCAGGGCCCGCAGGCGGGCCTGGAGCCGGTCGCGGGAGGCGGCGTCGGGCATCAGCACATAAAAGAGGTGGTGGTTCACCTGCCGGTCCGTCCAGGACGGCGGCAGGCACACCCCGCTCGTCCGGGCCCAGTCGGCGAGGCCCGCGTGGTACCGCGCGGCCGCCGCGGCACGCTTCTCCTGGATCGCCGGCAGCTTGTCGAGCTGGGCGTCGAGCACCGCGGCCAGGAGGTCCGAGAGCACGTACGAGCTGCCCTCCGCGACCCAGGTGTACTTGTCCACCTCGCCCCGCAGGAACGCGCTGCGGTTCGTGCCCTTCTCGCGGATCACCTCCGCGCGCGCGGCCACCTCCGGGTCGTCGAGGGCGAGGGCCCCGCCCTCGCCGCAGGTGATGTTCTTGGTCTCGTGAAAGCTGAAGCAGCCGCCGTCCGCCAGCGTGCCCAGCGCGCGCCCGCGGTAGGACGCGGCCAGCCCCTGCGCGGCGTCTTCGATGATCCGGAGCTCGCGCGGCCGGGCCAGCGCGATCAGCGCGTCCATGTCCGGGGCCACGCCCGCGTAGTGCACGGGAAGGATCGCCGCGGTGCGCGGGGAGAGGCGGCGGGCCACGTCCTCGGCGTCGAGGCCCAGCGTGCGGTCCTCGATGTCGGCGAAGACCGGCCGCGCGCCGACGCGCAGGATCGCGTTCGCGGTCGAGACGAAGGTGAACGAGGGCAAGACGACCTCGTGGCCGGGCCCGATCCCGTGCGCCATCAGCGCCAGCTCGAGCGCGTGCGTGCAGGAGGTGGTGAGGAGGACCCGCGGGGCGCCGAGCAGGGCCTCGAGCCGGCGCTCGACCTTCTGGCCGAAGGGACCGTTCCCGGCCACCCGCCCGGCGAGGGCTTCGCGCACCCGGCGCGGCTCCTCTTCGTCGAAGGTGGTGGCCGACAGAGGGATCGCGGTCGTGACGGTCGTCCTCCAGGGCCGCGCGGGCCGCCCGCGGCGGCGCCTATGCTAGCATCGTCGGCCCGAGGGGACGGCCTGCGGCCCGGCTGCAGGCGCACCCCGCGCATGCTGCCCGCTACGCGACCTCCGGTTGCGCATTCCCTGCAGGATCCCGCGCGCGGGGTTCGTGCGCGCCTGCGCGGATGGGCGCCGGCGCTGCCGTTCCTGGCCCACGGCCTCGCGGTCGTCTGGCTCTTCAAGGACGCGCTCACGGGGGCGGGCGTCTTCTACTTCCGCGACATCACCGCCTACTACTTCCCCGAATACACGTTCGTGGCGCGCGCGCTGGCGCAGGGCGTGTGGCCGCTGTGGAACCCGGCCGCGGACGGCGGCGGCCCCTACCTGATGGGCTACCCGGTCAACCTGCTGCTGGCCGCGCTGGGCTCTCCGCGGGCGGCGCTGGCGCTGGCGCCGCCGCTCCACGTGCTCCTGGCCGCCTGCGGAGCGACCGTGCTCGCGCTCGCGCTCGGGTACGGGCGGTGGGGCGCGTGGCTCGCCGGCGCCGCGTACGCGCTGTCCGGGTCCCTGCTCGGCCAGTCCTTCTTTCCGAACTTCCACGCCGCCGCCTGGGCGCCCTGGGTGTTCGCGGTGCTCACCCGGCACGACGCCTGGCCGGCCCGGCGGTGGACCGGCGCGCTCGCGCTGCTCGCCGCGATGCAGGCCAGCACGTTCGGCGGCGAGGTCGTGCTCCAGACCGCGCTGCTCGCGCCGGTCCTGGTGCCGGCGGCTTTCCGCGGGTGGCCCGCCTGGCGGCGCCTGGTCGCGGCCGGCGCCCTGGCGGCGCTGCTCGTCGCGCCGGTGCTGCTGGGCACGTGGGCGATCGTCGAAGGCACACAGCGCGGCCGGGGGTTCGACCACGCGGTCGCGTTCGGCTACTCGGCGACGCCGCTCACGCTGGTGGACGCGCTGCTGCCGCGCTTCTTCGGCGACCTCCACACGTTCTCGGACGTCGGCTTCTGGGGCCAGCCGCACTTCCGCGCCGGCTACCCGTACATCCCGAGCCTGTACCTCGGGACGGTCGTGCTGGTCCTGGCCGCGCTCGCCGGAAGGAGCCGGCTGTGGATCGTGGCCGCGCTCGGCGTGCTGATGAGCCTGGGCGACCACGGCCCGCTCGAGCCGGCGCTGGTGCCGCTGCTCACCGTGTTCCGGGCGCCGGTCAAGTTCTTCTACCTGACCGCGACCGCGGTGGCGCTGCTGGCCGGCCTCGGGCTCGACCGCGCGGTCACCGGGCGCGTGCGCGCGCGCGCCTGGGTATTGCTGCCGGGGCTCGCCCTCGCCGCGGGAGGGATGCTGCTGGCGCTGCGGCCGGGGGATTCCTCGCGGTGGCTGGCGGCCGCGGTCTCGGCGCTCGCCGATCCGCGCGCGCAGTTCGTGGTGCGGAACATCTGGCCGTGGGAGTGGCTGCGCGTGGGACTGGCCACGCTGGCCGCGGCGCTCGCGCTGGTGGCCGGCCGGCGCCTGGCGCCGTTCGCGGCGGTGGTCGCGGTCTTCGACCTGCTCGTGGTCAACGCGGCCCTGAACCCGGTCGCGCCGCGCGGCTTCTTCGACCTGCAGCCGCCCATGCGGGCGCTGGTCGCGGACGCGGCGGCGCGGGGCACCGCGCGCTGGTTCTCGTACGGCGTGCTGAGCTCGCCGGGGCTCCACTGGCACCCGTCGGTCGCGCTGGCCAACTCCGACCGGGCGCTCTACGCGGCGACGCGCCAGTCGCTGGTGCCGATCACGCACGAGCTCGACGGCCTGGAAGCGGCGTTCGACCTCGACCACATGGGATGGGCGCCGGAAGGGTCCACGCTGACCGTGGAGGAGCGGACGCCGGCCCGGTACGCGGAGATCCACCGCCGGCTGCGCCTGGCGAACGTCCGCTCGGTGCTCGCGTTCCAGGACCTGCCCGCGGCGCTGGTCGAGCCCCGCGGGCAGGCCCAGCTGCGCGAGATCGTGCAGCCGCTGAAGCTGTTCGAGCTCCGCGACGCGCTGCCCCGGGCGTTCTGGGTGGGGCGGGCCGAGGTCCTGGCCGACCGGGCCGCCCTGCTTCGCCGGCTCGAGGAGCCGTCCTTCGAGCCTCGGACCACCGTTGCGCTGGAGGGCCCGGGACCCGCGGCCCTTGCACCCCCGGAACCGATCCCGCCCGAGCCGCCCCCGGTCACCTACGAGCGCGTGGACCCCCACACGGTCCGCCTGCGCGCGTCCACACCACCGGGCTACCTGGTCGTGCTCGACGGATACCACCGGTCCTGGCGGGCCGAGGGTCCCGGCGGGCCGGCGGAGCTGCTGCGGGCCAACGGCCGGTACTGGGCCCTGCCGACGCGAGGAGGTGACGTGGAGCTGACGGTCCGCTACCGGCCCTCGTGGCGGGCGGCGAGCCTGGCCGCCGCGGCCCTGGCACTCCTGGCCGCCACCCTCCTGACCGTGGCGCCGCGCACGCCACGCGGCGCTTCGCTTGACAGAGTTGGAGCACCGCGCTAGCATCCCGCGACTAAGTGCTAGAGATACTTAGCTTTTTTACACGCTAGCGAATGCCAGTCAAGCTCGGCGAACTGCTGCTGAAGGAGAACATGGTCACTCCTCAGCAGCTCCAGGAGGCGCTGGGCCACCAGAAATCCCACGGGGGCAAGCTCGGCAAGGCGTTCGTCAGCCTGGGCTACGTCCGGGACGAGGAGATCACCAGCCTCCTCTCCCGCCAATACGGGGTCCCGTCCATCAACCTCGACCACTTCGAGGTGGACCCGGCCATCATCAAGGTCATCCCCGCCGAGACCTCCCGGAAGTACCAGATCCTGCCCCTCTCGCGCTCGGGCGCCACCCTGACCATCGCGATGGCGGACCCGACCAACGTCTTCGCGATGGACGACATCAAGTTCATGACCGGCTACAACGTCGAGCCGGTGGTGGCGTCCGAGACGGCCCTCGAGGAGGCGATCGACAAGTACTACGGCTCCTCGCGCTCGCTGCAGCTCAAGCAGGACGGCGGCGGAGGCGGCGGCGGCCACGCGATGGGCGCGCAGGGGCTGAAGCTCGGGGACACCCCCAGCCTCAAGGAGATGATGGAGGGTCCCTCGCTGTCCTTCGACGACATGGCCTCGGTGGGCCTGTCCGAGGTGGACATCGACTCGATCGCCCAGGAGGAGGCCGACGTCGAGACGGTCAAGACCGAAGAGGACGAGATCGACCTCGGCGCCCTGGCCAAGAGCTCCGAAGCCGCGCCGGTCATCAAGCTCTCCAACGTGCTCCTGATCGACGCGCTCAAGCGCGGCGCCTCCGACATCCACATCGAGCCCTACGAGAAGGAGTTCCGGGTCCGCTTCCGCATCGACGGCATCCTGTACAACGTGATGGCGCTGCCCATGAAGCTGCGCGACCCGCTGATCTCGCGGCTCAAGATCATGGCCAAGCTCGACATCTCCGAGAAGCGGCTGCCGCAGGACGGGCGCATCAAGATCCGCCTCAAGGTCGAGGACCGCAGCCGGGACATGGACTTCCGCGTGTCGTCGCTGCCCACGCTGTGGGGCGAGAAGGTCGTGCTCCGGCTGCTGGACAAGACCAAGCTGATGCTCGACATGACCAAGCTCGGCTTCGAGCCCGAGTCGCTCGAGCGCTTCAAGCGCGCGATCGCGAAGCCGTACGGGATCGTGCTGGTCACGGGGCCGACCGGGTCGGGGAAGACCAACACGCTCTACTCGGCGATCGCGGCCCTGAACAAGCCGGACACCAACATCATGACCGCGGAGGACCCGGTCGAGTTCAACCTGGCCGGCATCAACCAGGTGCAGATCCGCGACCAGATCGGGCTCAACTTCGCCTCCGCCCTGCGCGCGTTCCTGCGCCAGGACCCGAACATCATCCTGGTCGGCGAGATCCGCGACTACGAGACGGCCGAGATCGCGGTCAAGGCCGCGCTGACCGGCCACCTGGTGCTCTCCACGCTGCACACCAACGACGCGCCGTCCACGATCTCGCGCCTGGTGAACATGGGCATCGAGCCGTTCCTGGTGGGCACCGCCGTCAACCTGATCCAGGCGCAGCGGCTGATCCGGCGCGTCTGCAGCGGCTGCAAGGTCGAGGTCACCGACGTCCCCAGCAAGACCCTGATCGAGATCGGCTTCGCGCCCGAGGCGGTGGGCACCTTCAAGCTGTACAAGGGCCGCGGCTGCGGGACGTGCAACGGCACCGGGTACAAGGGCCGCGTCGGCCTCTACGAGGTCATGGAGATCTCGGAGGGCATCCGCGACCTGATCATGGTCGGCGCCACCGCGGTCGAGATCAAGAGGAAGGCGCTCGAGGAGGGCATGCTCACCCTGCGCATGAGCGGCCTCGAGAAGATCAGGAACGGCGTCACCACCATCGAGGAAGTCCTGAGGGAGACGGTTCTCTGAGCGCGGGAGGTTCTTAGTGGCGGTCAGCCTTCACCAGCTTCTCAAGACGATGACCGAGATGGGGGGCACGGACCTTCACGTGACCACCAACTCGCCGCCGCAGATCCGGGTGGACGGCAAGCTGCGCCCGCTCGACCTCCCGCCCCTCACCGCCGTGGAGACCAAGCAGCTCGCCTACAGCGTGCTGACCGACGCGCAGAAGCACCGGTTCGAGGAGAACCTGGAGCTGGACTTCAGCTTCGGCATCAAGAACCTGGCGCGCTTCCGGGCCAACGTGTTCATGCAGCGCGGCGCGGTGGCCGCGGTCTACCGCACGATCCCCTACGAGATCCGCGGGTTCAAGGACCTGGGCCTGCCGCCGGTGGTCTCCGGCATCTGCGACAAGCCGCGCGGGCTGGTCCTGGTGACCGGTCCCACCGGCTCCGGCAAGTCCACCACGCTCGCGGCCATGCTCGACAAGATCAACAGCGAGCG
>DATBIZ010000315.1:0-13337 GCA_036556645.1 Vicinamibacteria bacterium
CCGCGACGCTCACGCGGCGCTCCGCGCGAGCGCGTCACGCAGCGTCTGCTCGAGCGTGGTGGCGACCGTCACCACCCGGTCCCCGCGCGGCACCATGATGCCGGCGGCGATCCCGGCGAACATCTCGGCGTACACCTCCGCGATGGGCTCCGGGACGCCGGCTTCGACCAGCGCGGCGACGTGCCGCCCGGCCGGGATGTCCACGACACGGACGTCTCGTCCCACCGCGCGGGCCAGCCGCTCGGCCATCTGTCGCACGGAGTACGCCGGTCCGAGCACGTCGAGCGTTTCGGTCCGTGCCTCGGCGGCCTGCATCCGCTCCGCGGCCACCACCCCGACGTCGCGAGTGGCTGCGGTCGGGAAGGCCGCATCCGCGGCCGGCATGAAGCTGGGGTAGATCCCCGACGCTCGTGCCACGTCGGCCATCGCGGCGACGTTCTCCTGGAAGTACGTCGGTCGCACCGCCGTGACCACCGCGCGACCGGAGCGGAACGCGTCCTCCAGGTAGCGCAGCTCGCGAGCGGGTCCGTTCCCCTCGGCCACGCCGGCCGCGATCGCGGAGAGGATCACCGCACGCGGCACGTCCGCGTCCTGCACCGCGCCGGCGAGCGCATCCGCCATCCGCCGCCGGCGGCCGCGGAAGTCGTCGGGGGGGACGGTCTCCGGGAGCAGCGTGAAGAACGCCTCGGCCCCGCCCAGCGCCCGCGCGAGCGCAGGGCGGTCGTCCAGCGGCACCGGCACGGGCTCCGCCCGCGGATCCACCCGGCCGGCCGCGGCGGGATCCCTGATCAGCGCCCGCACGTGGTTCCCCCGCGACAGGAGCTCCCGTGCCACCACCGAGCCCACGCGGCCGGTGGCGCCCGCCACCACGAACGTCTTCGGCATCGCCCACCTCCTGACGCTCAGTATCGGCCTCCCCGCGCCGGCCTTCCGGATTGATTTCGCGCCATGGAACGTGCAGAAATGCACGGCATGGACTGGGACCACCTGCGGGCCTTCCTCGCCGTGGCGCGGTCGGGCCGGCTGGCCGCGGCCGGGCGGCGGATGGGCGTGGAGCACACGACGGTGAGCCGCCGGCTCGCCGCGCTGGAGCGCGAGCTGGGCGTCACCCTGTTCTACCGGACCGCCGCCGGCTACCTGCTCACCGAGCGCGGGCAGCGCGTGGTGCGGGAGGCGGAGGCGATGGAAGCGTCCGCCCTCGCCGTCGGCGCCCGGGCGCGCGAGGGCACCGGGCCGGTGGCCGGACGCGTGCGGCTGGCCCTCGTGCCCGAGTTCGCCTCGCATTGGCTGGCTCCGTTGCTGCCGGCCTTCCGGAAGCTCGAGCCCGCCATCGAGCTGCAGGTCCTCGTCGGCACGCGCCTTTTGAACCTCTCGCGCGGCGAGGCGGACGTCGCGGTGCAGACGCCGCGCCCGGCCCAGCCGGGGCTGGTGGCGGTGCGGATCGCGCAGGCCACCACCGGCCTCTACGCCTCGCGCGCGTTCCTGCGCGGCCGCCGGCTGCGCGTCACCGGCGCGGCGTCCGCCCGGGGCCTGCCGCTGCTCGCCTTCACCCCCGCCTTCGACGTGCTGCAGAGCGCGCCCTGGTTCCGCGAGGCGCTGGAGTCCGCCCACGTCGTGCTGACCACGAACAGCACGCACACGCTGCTGGCCGCCGCCCGGGCTTCGGTGGGCGTGGCGGTGCTGCCGCGGTTCGTCGCCCGCGGGCACGACGACCTGGTGAGCGTGTCCGAGGACGTCGCCACCCGCGACGTGTGGCTCGTCACGCATCCCGAGTTCCGGCGGGACCCCCGGGTCCGCGTCACCACCGACTTCCTGAAACGGGAGGCGGCCGGTCCGCGCGGGATCCGCTGAAGGGCTCGCCCGGGCCGCGCGCGGGGCTCAGCGCGCGCGGACCTTCAGGATCACGCGCCGGTACGACGTGAGCGGCGGCGCCCCGTCGTCGGTCACGGCCAGGATCAGGTGCGCGGCGCCCTCCGCGCACGGCGCGCGGCGAGGCATCCAGACCGGGCGGCACGTCTCCGTCGCCGTGACGGTCGCGCGGGCCGTGTCTGCACCCGCGATCGTCACGCCCGCCAGCTCCTGGCCCGGCACGAAGCCCGCCTCCGGATAGTGGAACCAGCGATACCGCAGCCGGTGCCCGTCCGGGTCGCGCGTGCCCGCCCCGTCCAGCCGCACGGGTTGCCCGACCGGCGCTTCGAGGACGAGCTCGCGCGTGCCCCCATCGCCGTTGACCGTCACCATCGGGTTGTGGTTCGCCTCGGCGTAGGGCTTCCCCGTCCAGTCCATCCGCGCGGACAGCTCGTGCTGGAAGGCCTCGCGCCAGCGCCAGATCGTCGCCTGGTCGGACACGTACGTCCGTCCGTCGGCGCCGGCGACGCTGTCCTGTGAGGTGACGCGCCGGAACATGTCGCCGCCCTGCGTCCAGATCGGCCGCGTCTCGCCGTAGGGCCGGCGGTACACGTAGCGTCCACCCCATCCTCCCCAGCTCGGATTCCGGTAGCTGTTGAGCCCGTTGTTGGTCAGCCCGAGGAAGGACGGCGTGTCGCCCTCCATGATGAACGCGAACCTCGGATAGTGCTTCCCGAGCGGCCCCTTGGCGCGGACGTGCGTCTGGAGCCATTCGTTGGTGACCGTGGCCGGGTCCGCGCCGGCGCCGTTGCGGTAGTAGACGTCGCCGCTGATCCCGGTCCACGTCGCGTAGAGGTACTCGCCGCTGTCGGGCGCGGACGGCTGCACCACGTAGAAGAGCGAGGGGAACTCGCGCCGGATCCAGGGGCCCGCGTCGTCCTGGTCGGAGATCGAGTAGACGCGCAGGCGCGACACCTGGCGATCCACCTCGGCGGCCGGCCGGTTCGCGCGCAGGTGGAGCAGCGCCTGCGCGAGCGTGTTCGCTCCGCCCCACACCGTGACCCAGAGCGGCCGGGGATCGTCGCGCTCGATCGCGCGGACGAGCGCCTCGGCGCCCGCCGTCATCCGGTCCGGACCGGTCGCGGCCATCCCGTACCCGGCCTGCCCCGCGGTGACGCGCGCGGCCAAGTCGGCGGCGTCCGGCCAGCCGGCCGCGTGGAGGCTCAGGTTCGGACGCACCTGGCCGTAGGCCGCGATCAGCTCGCGCATGGTCTCCGGCTGGACCTTGTCCTTCTGCCAGGTGGAGGTGGTGGCGACGAGCGCCTCGAGGTCGAGCTCGTTCGCGTAGAGCAGCAGGCGCACGAACGACATCTGGTCGTCCGGCTCGTTGCCCATGTCGCTCAGGACGACGACCCGCGGCTTCCCGCGGAAGCCGTCCACGTGGCCGGGCGGCAGCGGCTCCGCGGCCATGCCCGCCGTCGTTCCGAGGATCGCCGCGCCACCGACCAGGGCCCACACGAGCCGTCGCGCCATCCGCACCTCGCTCCCAGAGCGCAGTCTATCGCCCGTTCGTGTATCCTCCGGACATCTCAGGACGAACCCACCGCACCGCGTTCGCCCGCCTCTGGGGAGGAGGTCCACGATGTGGAGCCGCAGGCGTTTCCTCGAGAACCTCTCGGCCTTGCCGGTCGTCGGCGGCGTGGTGGCCGCGAGCCCGGGGGCGGCCGAGGCCGCTCGCAACGGCCGCCGGGACTACTTCCGCGAGCTGGGCGTCCGGCCCTTCATCAACGCGGCCGGCACCTACACCGCGATGACCGCCTCGTTGATGCCCTCCGAGGTGATCGAGGCCTACCAATACGCCTCGAAGCACTACGTGATGCTCGACGAGCTGCACGACAAGGTCGGCGCGCGCATCGCCCAGCTCGTGAAGAGCGAGGCGGCCATGGTCACCTGCGGGGCCGCCTCCGCGCTCACCCTCGGCACCGCCGCGGTGCTCACCGGCAAGGACCAGCAGAGGATCGTGGACCTGCCGAACCTGGCCGGGATGAAGAGCGAGGTCATCATCCAGAAGTCGCACCGCTTCGGCTACGACCACGCGGTGCGGAACTGCGGCGTGACGCTGGTCGAGGTGGAGACGGCGGCCGACCTCGAGCGCGCGGTCAACGAGAAGACCGCGATGATGCTCTTCTACAACAACAACAACCCGGTCGGCCAGGTCCGCGACGAGGAGTTCGTCCGGCTCGGCCGGAAACACGGCATCCCCACCTTCAACGACGCCGCCGCCGACGTGCCCCCGGTCGAGAACCTGTGGAAGTACACGCAGATGGGCTTCGACCTCGTCACCTTCTCCGGCGGCAAGGGCATCCGCGGGCCGCAGAGCGCGGGCCTGCTGCTGGGCCGCAAGGACCTGATCGAGGCCGCGCGGCTCAACGCGCCGCCGAACGGCAACACGGTCGGCCGCGGCATGAAGGTCAACAAGGAGGAGATGCTCGGGATGCTGGTCGCGCTCGAGACCTACCTCGAGAAGGACCACGCGAAGGAGCGCGCCGAGTTCGACCGGCGCGCCGAGACGATCCGGGCGGCCGTGGCCGCGGTGCCCGGGGTGAAGGCCGAGGTCTTCGTGCCCGAGGTCGCGAACCACGTCCCGCACCTCCGCGTGGGCTGGGAGGGCGCGGACGAGGCGGCGGCCACCGCGGTGGTCAAGGCGATGAAGGACGGCGAGCCCTCGATCGGCATCCGCAACGAGGGCAAGGACCTCGTGCTCGGCGTCTGGATGATGCGGCCCGGCGAGGACAAGATCGTGGCGCGGCGGCTGAAGCAGGTCCTCCAGGCCAAGGCGTGACGATGCGACGCTACACCTGGCTCGCGCTGGCCCTCGCGGTCCCGCTCGCGCTCGGCGAGCGGCCGTCCTCGGCGAACGACCAGCCGGCCGCGGTCCGCTTCCCCGCCGACGTGCCGCCGCGCAACGACGTCCGCCTGGACAACCGGGTGCCGGTCCGCATGCGCGACGGCGTGACGCTCTACGCCGACGTCTACCGGCCGGCCACCGAAGGCCGCTACCCGGTGATCGTGTCGCGCACGCCCTACAGCACCGAGCGGTTCCCCAGCGCCTACGACGCCGCCGTCTACTTCTCCCAGCGCGGCTACGTCTACGTGTTCCAGGACATCCGTGGACGCCACGAGTCGGAGGGCCGCTGGGAGCCCTTCTTCGACGACGAGAAGGACGGCTACGACACCATCGAGTGGGCGGCGAAGCAACCGTGGTCCAACGGCAAGGTGGCCATGCAGGGCGGGTCCTACCTGGGCCAGAACCAGTGGCGCGCCGCGCAGGCCGCGCCGCCGAGCCTGGTGACCATCTTCCCGATGGTGTCCTCGACCAGCCTCTACCACGACTGGATCACGCTCAACGGCGGCTGGCGGCTCTCCTTCAACTTCGGCTGGGGGCCGGTGCGCCAGGAGTCGCGCATCATGCAGAACGCCGGACCGCACACCGTGCACGGGCTGCGCGCGATCCACTACGACCACGTGCAGTTCCACCTGCCGCTGAACACGATGCAGCAGCAGGTCGGACGCCACGCGCGCTTCTACGACGACTGGCTCGCCCACCCGGACTACGACGCGTACTGGAAGCCGCTCAACGCCGAGGAGCTGTTCGAGAAGATCACGGTGCCCGTGCACACGCTGGGCGGCTGGTTCGACATCTTCAGCCAGGGCACGCTCCGTGGGTACGTCGGCATGAGCCAGAAGGGCGGCAGCGAGCAGGCCCGGCGGCTGAGCCACATCGTCATCGGGCCCTGGGGCCACGGCCCCTCGCAGAAGTTCGGCGCGCTGGACTTCGGGCCCGCCGCCAACGTGGACGCCAACCCGCTCCAGCTCCGCTGGTACGACTACTTCCTGAAGGGCATCGACAACGGCCTGGCCCAGGAACCCCCGGTGAAGCTGTTCGTGATGGGCCGCAACCAGTGGGTCTACGAGCGCGAGTACCCTCTGGCGCGCACGCAGTACCGGCCGCTGTACCTCGCCAGCGGCGGCAGCGCCAACGGCAGCCGCGGCGACGGCCGGCTCACCTGGGACAAGCCCTCGGCACCGTCCACGCCCGACCGCTACCGCTACGACCCCGACGACCCGGTCCCCTCGCTCGGCGGCAACAACTGCTGCGGCACGCCCACGCCGGCGGGCCCGATGGACCAGCGCCCGATCGAGGGGCGCCGCGACGTGCTTCTCTACACGTCCGACGTGCTGCAGGAGGAGGTGGAGGCCACCGGCCCGGTCAAGGTCGTGCTCTACGCCTCATCGGATGCGGTGGACACCGACTTCGTGGCGAAGCTGGTGGACGTGTACCCGGACGGCGCGAGCTACAACATGGCGGAGGGCATCCTGCGCGCGCGCTACCGCGACAGCCTCAGCAAGCCCGCCCCGCTGGTGCCGGGCCAGGTCTACAAGATGGAGATCGACCTGGTCGGCACCTCGGTCGCCTTCCAGAAGGGCCACCGCATCCGGGTGCACGTGACCAGCAGCCACTTCCCGCAGTTCGACCGCAACCCGAACACGGGCGCCGTGTTCGGCACCACGGACCAGGTGAAGGTGGCGCAGCAGACCGTGTACCACGACGCGGAGCGGCCCTCGCACGTGCTGCTGCCGGTGATCCCCGCGCGGCAGAGGTAGGGCTCGACGGCACGAGGAGGCGCCATGCGAAGGATCCAGCTGGCGCTGGCGCTCGGCCTGGCGGCCACGGCGATCGGCGCCTCGGCCCCGCCGGCGGCCGATGACGTCCGCGCCCGCTACACGAAGCACGAGTACTCCGTGCCCATGAGGGACGGCGTGCGGCTGTTCACCGCGGTCTACGTGCCCAAGGAGCGCACCGAGCCGTACCCGATCATGCTCCTCCGCACGCCCTACAGCGTCGCGCCGTACGGCGTCGACCACTACCGCCCGGCCCTCGGGCCCTCCGAGCACTTCGCCAGGGAGCGCTTCATCTTCGCCTACCAGGACGTGCGCGGCCGCCACATGTCCGAAGGCGAGTTCGTGGAGATACGGCCTCACGATCCCGACAAGAGGTCACCGCAGGAGATCGACGAGAGCACGGACACCTACGACACGATCGAGTGGCTGATCCGGAACGTGCCCGGCCACAACGGCAAGGTCGGCATGTGGGGCATCTCGTATCCCGGGTTCTACGTCGCCGCGGGCATGATCGATGCCCACCCGGCGCTGGTGGCCGTCTCGCCGCAGGCTCCGATCGGCGACACGTTCATGGGTGACGACACCGCGCACAACGGTGCGTTCTTCCTGGCCGCGAACTTCGGGTTCTACCGCGTGTTCGTCGAGCGCAAGGGCGCTCCCGCGCCGCCGCCCTCGCCGAGAGTGGCGCGCTTCGAGTACGGAACGCCGGACCACTACGACTTCTTCCTCCGCCAGCGCACGCTCGCCGGCTCCCTCGCCTACCTGAAGGACAACCCCTACTGGCAGGCGCTGCTGGAGCACACGACCTACGACGAGTTCTGGCGGTCGCGCGCGATCGTGCCCCACCTCCGCGGGATCAAGCCGGCCGTCATGACCGTGGGCGGATGGTTCGACGCCGAGGACCTCCACGGG
This sequence comes from Vicinamibacteria bacterium, assembly GCA_036556645.1. Taxonomy (GTDB): domain Bacteria; phylum Acidobacteriota; class Vicinamibacteria; order Fen-336; family Fen-336; genus DATKEG01. Next base: position 7,444 of record DATBIZ010000315.1, read on the forward strand.
CCACTGGCGGTGTACCGGGCGGTGGAGCGTACCAGCCCCGGCGCGACCAACGTGCTCGTGATGGGGCCCTGGACCCACGGCAGCTGGGCGAGCGGCGACGGGGACCGCGTGGGCAACCTCGACTTCGCGTCCCGCACCGGCGCCTTCTACCGCGAGCACATCGAGCTGCCCTTCTTCCTTCACCACCTGAAGGGAAGGGCCGCCGCGATCCCGGAGGCGCACGTCTTCCACACCGGGATCAACGAGTGGCGCCAGCACGAGGCGTGGCCGCCGCGGGCGGCGGGCCGGAAGCGGCTCTACCTCTCGGCGGCGAACGGTCTGACCTGGGACCCGCCGGCGGGGAGCGCGGAGGATGCCGACGAATACCTGAGCGACCCCGATCGCCCGGTGCCGTACCTGGGCTATACCGCGGTCGGCATGCGCGGCGACTACATGACCGAGGACCAGCGCTTCGCGGCGCAGCGTCCCGACGTGTTGACCTATCGCACCGAGCCCCTTTCCGGAGACCTCGGCGTGACCGGGCCGATCGAGGTCGAGCTGCACGTCGCGACCAGCGGCACCGACTCCGACTTCGTGGTCAAGCTGATCGACGTGTACCCGGACGACTTCCCGGACCCGGCGCCCACCGCGTCGCCCGCGCCGGCGACCCCGGCCAACGCGGTGCGCATGGGCGGCTATCAGCAGCTCGTGCGTGGGGAGCCCTTCCGCGGCAAGTTCCGCCAGAGCTTCGAGCGCCCGGTGCCGTTCGAGCCCGGGCGCCCGGACGTGATCCGGTTCACCATGCCGGACGTGGCGCACACGTTCCGGCGCGCTCACCGGATCATGGTCCAGGTCCAGAGCTCCTGGTTCCCGCTGGTGGATCGCAACCCACAGACCTTCGTGGACATCGCGAAGGCGAAGCCGGCGGACTTCCAGAAGGCCACCCAGCGCGTCTATCGCTCGGCCGCGCGCCCCTCCAGCCTCGGCCTGTGGGTCCTGAGCGAGGAGCGTCCGACCGCGCCGCCGCCGCGACGCTGAGCCTGCCTCCGCGGTTCAGGTGCGCTGGGCGCCGATCTCGGCGACCTCCTCGCGCGCGTCCACCTCGTCGCGGATGAACTGCAGCCGCGAGGACAGCTCGGGCACGTCGAGCCCGCTGGCCGCGCCGCGCGAGAGGTCGAGCCGGAGCTGCTTGAGCTGGTGCTCGGCCACCTCGCGTCGGACGCGCAACCGCTCCAGTACGCGCACCGCCTTGCCGATGCCGTCCTCGCGGGCCTGCAGCACCTCGAGCTGGCGCTCGAACAGGCGGCGGTCCTGGTCGAGGTCCGCGCGCTCCAGGCGGCTGCGGGCGGCGGCCACCGCCCCCGCCAGCGCCGCACGCTCGCGGTCCGAGGTCTGCTCCTCGAGGTCGGCGGCACGGGCGGTGAGGTCCGCCATCAGGGTCAAGATCCCGTCCACCTCGGCGATCAACCGCGCGGCGTCCGACCCGCCGCGCTGCTGGATCAGCGCGCGCACGCGCGCGGCCTCGGCCGTCAGGGGCGAGGGAGCGCCCCCTGCGGCCGCCGCCAGCGCGCGGTCGTCGCGCGCCGCGCGCCAGCCGCCGAGCGCCCGTCCGTCTCCGCCCGACCGCGCGTGGAGCAGCTCCCACGCCGCGGGCAAGGCGCCCATGGCCTGCACCAACAGCACGGCGCCCCAGATCGCCAGCCAGAACGGGAAGTGGCCCTGCGTCGCGAACATCACCACCGACGTGATGAAGAAGCCCGCGAAGTGGCCGCCCAGCGCCTGCAGCACCCGCATGCGCGCGGCGTCGCGCGGATCGCCGACGGTCGGCACCTCGCGCCGGTAGACCTGGCTCTCGTAGAGTGGCTGCCAGCGGTCTTCGTCGTCACGCCGAACCAGCTCCGCGCCCGTGAGCTTGCCCTTGCGGATCAGCTCCGTCAGCTCCGCCTCTTCGTAGCGTTTGGTGCCCCGCTTGGCCTGCACGTGATAGACCGCACGCACCAGCGGGCCCGGGCGCACCACTTCGGCCGAGACCGCGGACGGCAACGGCGGCGGAAGCGACGGCAGGCGGGACCCGGCCGCGAGCGAGCCGGCGCGGGAGCGTCCCGCCAGCGCGCTCATCTCGGAGGCCAGGACGTCCGTGTTCGGGAACCGCCGCTCGGGGTCCTTCTGCAGGCAGCGCGTCACGACCGCCTCGAGCTCCGGCGGTACGTCGGCCCGCAAACGCGCGAGCGGCTCGGGCTCGCGCTCGATCACCGCGGCCAGCACCTGCGCCGGGGTGTCACGGCGGAACGTGGGCCGCCCCGTCAGCATCTCGTGCACGATCAGGCCGAACGAGAACTGGTCGGTCCGATGGTCCAGGGGGCGGCCGCTGGCCTGTTCGGGCGACATGTACTCGAGCGTGCCCAGGAGCAGCCCCGCGCGCGTGCCGTGGCGCGAGAGCGTCTGGCCCGCCGCCACGTCGCCCATGGGCGCGGCCAGCACCTTGGCCAGGCCGAAGTCGAGGATCTTCAGCACCCCGTCGGGCGTGACCATCACGTTCTCGGGCTTGAGGTCGCGGTGGACGATGCCGGCACGGTGCGCCTTGGCCAGCCCCTCGCCGAGCTGCGCGGCCAGGTCGAGGACGTCGGCGAGCGGCAGCGGCCCGCGGCGCAGGCGGCGCCGCAGCGTCTCGCCCTCCACCAGCTCCATGACCACGTACGGCCCGTGGCCGGCGGCCTCGCCCACGTCGTAGATGTGGACGATGTTGGGGTGGTTCAAGGCGGACGCCGCGCGGGCCTCGCGCTCGAGCCGGTGGAGCAGCTCGGGGTCGGCGCCCGAGCGCAGCGCCTTGATCGCCACCAGCCGCCCGAGCCGGGTGTCGCGGGCCTTGTACACCTCGCCCATCCCGCCCGCGCCGAGGCGCGCGAGGACCTCGTAGGAACCGACGCGCGTGCCCGTCTCGAACGCGTCTGCCATGCCGCCGCCGCTCGTGGCGCAGCGTACCACGCGCTAAGATCGGGCACCCCGATGGACCACCGCACCGTCCGCGTCACCCCGCTGCCGGGGGACCTCAAGGCGGCCATCCGCTCCGCGAAGGCCGCGCTGCGGGAGCGGTGCGGCGACGCGCGCGCGGCGCTGGCCGAGGTCGAGCACGACCTCCGCCGCGAGGTCGCGGCGGTGGCCGCGGAGCGTGACGCCGGGGGCGCGGTCTTCCCCGTGGTGCGCTTCGAGGACGTGGCGAACGGCCGCGTGCCCGAGGAGACCGTCGCCGCGGTCCGCCGCCGCGGGTGCGCGGTGGTCAAGGGCACGTTCCCGCGTGAGCGCGCCGAGGCCTGGGACCGGGCGCTCGTGGCCTACCTGGGGACGAACCGCTTCGCGGAGACCTGGCGCGGTCCCGCCGACGACGTGTTCGGCGGCCTCGCCTCCCACCGCCCGCAGATCTACGGCATCTACTGGTCGAGGCCGCAGATGGAGGCGCGGCAGGACCAGAACATGGTCGCGGTGCGCACGTTCCTGAACTCGTTCTGGCGGCACGAATCGGAGGGGCGCCGCTGGTTCGACCCTGCCCGCGACGTCGCCTACCCGGACCGCATTCGCCGCCGCGAGCCGGGCTCGGCGTCGCTGGGCCTCTCGCCGCACACCGACAACGGCTCCATCGAGCGCTGGCTGCTGCCCTCCTACCAGCAGGTCTTCCGGCACGTGTTCGCCGGGCGCTGGCGGCAATACGACGCCTGGGACGCCGCCTACCGCACCGACGTGTACGAGTTCCCGTCCACGGTGATGTGCTCGGTCTTCCGGACCTTCCAGGGCTGGACCGCGCTCTCGGAGATGCGTCCGAGCGACGGCGTGCTGCACGTGCTGCCGATCCCCTCCGCGATCGCCTACGCGCTCCTGCGCGCGCTCCAGGACGACGTGCCGGCCGACGACCTCTGCGGCGCGGCGAACGGCCAGGCCCTGCCGATCAGCCAGCGCTGGCACGCGGTGCTCCTGCCCGCGCTGGTGCCGATCCCGGCGGTCGAGCCCGGCGACACCGTCTGGTGGCACGGCGACATGATCCACTGCGTCGCGGACGACACCACGCACGAGCGCTGGGGGAACGTCCTGTACATCCCGAGCGCGCCCTGGTGCGAGAAGAACGCGGCGTACGCCCGGGCCTGCGGCGAGGCGTTCCTGAAGGGCGCCAGCCCGGCCGACTTCGCGCCCGAGGACTACGAGGCCGCCTGGACCGGCCGGCCGCGCGCCGAGGAGCTGAGCCCGCTCGGGCGCCGGCAGCTCGCGCTGGAGCCGTGGTGACGACGCGCTGACGCCGTACGCTTGAGGCGTGCCGGTCCTCCTCGCCCTCGGCGTGGCGCTGGTCGCCGGCGTCGCGCTGCTCGCGCTGCCGCCGCTGACGTTGTTCCTGCGGTACCGCGCCGGCACCGCGCGGCGCCGCGCGCGCGGCTGGGTGGCGGCGCTGAACCTGGCCGCGTTCGCGCTGTCCGCGGCGCTGTTCCTGGGCGGCGCGGCGATCGCCGGGTTCTGGGAGCCGCGGGCGCTCCCCTTCGCCGGCCGCGGTCTGGCGGCCGGCATCGCGCTGGGCCTGATCGGCCTGTGGCTGAGCCGTTTCGAGGCCACGCCCAGCGAGCTGCACTACACGCCGAACCGGTGGCTGGTGCTGGCGATCACGCTCGTGGTCACCGGCCGCATCCTCTACGGCTTCTGGCGCGGGTGGCACACCTGGCAAGCGGCGAGCGGCCAGACCTCGTGGCTCGTGGCCTTCGGCGTGGCCGGGTCGCTGGCGGCCGGCGCGCTGGTGCTCGGGTACTACCTCTCTTATTGGGCCGGGCTGTGGTGGCTGTTCCGGCGGCACCGGCGGCGGGCGGTGCCGGTGCGGCGCTGACGGGGACGGGCTAGGCCTCTTCCCACGTCACCGTGGGTGCCAGCACACCGTGCTCCGCGAACTGGCGCGCCGCCTCCAGCGCCTGGTCGAGCGCCACCACCTGCCGGGCCGGGTACTCGCCCTGCTGGCCCCCGGCCAGCACCCGTTCCGCGGCCTCGCCACGCGCGGGGTCCACCAGGTTGTGGAACGTCAGGTTGTCGTACGTGGCGTACACGACGTACCGGCCGCCGCCTCCGCCCACCGCCATGTGGGCCTCGCCGGCGCCGGCGATGGTCACCATCGTGTGCTGGCGGCCGTCCAGCAGGCGGATGCGCTGCTCGATCGTGAACCACCCGGGCTTCTGCACGGTGGTGGGAGAGTCGCGGTTGCGCTCCCACTTGTCGTACGTCACGCTCTGCGCGAACACCGCCAGCCTCCTTCCCTCGCCACCGTGCCCGTCGGGGAACTCAGGGAGTGATGACCTGCGTGCCGCCGGGAGTCACCACCTCCAGCTCCGTCACGCCCAGTTGCCGCGCCAGGGACTTCACCGCACCGTTCTGGCCGCAGGCCGCGCACAGGTCGCGGTCCACGACCAGGCGCGCCTTGCCGCCTCCGGCACCGGCGTTGAACGCCTGCTGGAAGGCGTCGGTCTCCGCGTGCGTCTTGGAGATCGCGTTCACCTTCAGGGTCACGGGCTGGCCGTGCGCGTTGATGCCGTAGAACTTGTCCCCGCCGATCTCCAGGCGCGCCAGCGTGGCGCCGTCGTCGGCGCTGCCCGCCGCCGGCAGTCCCAGCCCGCGCCGCAGCTCTGCCAGGTCGTCGAACGCCTCGCCGGCCTTGCCGACCTTCGACGCGGTGGCGACCGCCCGGCCGAACCGCGCCAGGCGCGCGAACAGGCGCGCGGCGAAGATCACCGCGCCCGTGAGCAGCAGTCCGCCGGCGGCGCCCAGCACCAGCTCCCGCAGGCCGGCGCTGCCGCCCTCGGAGATCTGCGCGATCAGCGCGAACCCGAAGTTGGCCTGCATGCCGGCCAGCGTCGAGCGGATCGAGTTCGCGATCGAGACGTCCATCAGGAAGA
>DATBIZ010000316.1:0-2019 GCA_036556645.1 Vicinamibacteria bacterium
CACATCACCGAGCGCGGCGGCGGCAGGGTGCCGGCGCACGGCGGGGCGGCCAGCTCGTACGCCTTCAGCATCCGCCGCGTCTCCGCCAGCGTGCCCGACTTGAAGCCCGTGCCCACGCTGCCGACGTAGCCGAGCCCGCCGCCCTCGGCCACGGCCAGGTGCAGCGAGCCCTCCTCGCCCACGGCCACCCGCGTCACGCCGACGACGACGAAGTCGCCGGTGCGGTCGGCGGTGATCTTCAGCCAGTGCGGGGAACGGCCGCCGTGGTAGGTGGAGTCGGCGCGCTTGGCCAGCACGCCCTCGAGCCCCTGGCGCCGCACCTGGTCGAAGAGGGCGACGCCGCGGCCGCGCACGTGCTGCACGTAGGCCAGGCGGCCGCGCCGCGGCAACAGCTTGCGCAGGAGCGCCTTCCGCTCGAGCAGCGGGAGGGCCCGCAGGTCGCGCCCGTCGAGCCTCAGCAGGTCGAACGCGAACAGGCACGCCGGGTGCTCCGCCGCCGCCCGCGCCATGTCGGGGGCGCGCCGGAGCTGGAAGCGCTGCTGCAGGCGCTGGAACTGCGGCCGGCCGCCGGCGTCCACCACCGCCAGCTCCCCGTCGAGCACGGCGTCGTCGCAGCGCAGGCGCGCGAGCGCCGCGGCCACCTCGGGGAAGCAGGCCGTCGCGTCCGAGCCGCCGCGGTAGAAGACGTGCGGGCGGCCGCCCTGGACGAGCGACAACACGCGGAACCCGTCGTACTTCAGCTCGAACACCCAGCGCGCGTCGTCGAACGGCTCGGCGCAGCGCTCGGCCAGCATCAAGGGGATGCCGGCCGCCTGCGGCGGCGAGGAGCGGGACAGGCGGGAAGAGAAGTGCACGGCTGAAACAACCATTCTACGACGCGCCCGCTCCGCCCTCCGCGCGCCACCAGCGCGCGAGCGCGTCCGCGACGAACGCGTATCCCTCGGGGCGCATGTGGTTGTCGTAGTCCCAGTAGAGGCGGCGGCCGGCCCGCTCCTCGCCGCGGAGCAGCGGCGTGAGGTCGAGGAAGGGCACCCCGAGCGCGCGGCAGGCCTCGCCCAGCTCCGCGGCCTGCTGCTGGTACGCGGGGCCGGTGAGCGACGTGGCCGGCTCGACCACCGCGTACCGGCGCGCGAAGGCCAGGTAGTGATCGGACACCTGCAGCGAGTGCGGGAGATAGGCCACGCGCAGCGCCGCGCCGTGGCGGGTGGCGAGATCGCGCGCGCCGCGCAGGTGTGGGGAGGCGTCCGCGTGCTTCAGCAGGTCGGTGGCGGAGCGCTCGAGGTGATCGGCCAGGTACGGGTTGAGCGCGCCGCGCTTCATCGCGTCGAGCAAGGCGGGCTCGACCAGCGGCTCGTAGCCCGGCGCGCGGCCGGTCAGGGGGTTGGTCGGATCGGGCACCGGCCCGAAGAACGGGAAGGGCGCGGTGTGCCAGCGCCGCGGCACCACCGCCCCGCGCCAGGCGCGCCAGGCGACGTGAGCGGCCCGCGGCAGCCATCGCTTGAACCGGACCGGCGCGTCGCCCTCGAGCCAGCGCGGGTCGTAGGCCGGCGGCGGCAGGTCGTTCGCGTACATCACCAGGAACACCGTGCGCGGCCGGAAGAGCGGCACCGCGGCCGCCAGCAGCCGGAGGTGGTGGGACAGCCCGGTGCCGCCCACGCCGAGGTTCATCGCCTCGACCCGCTCGCGCCCCGCGGCGGCGGACGCGAAGCGCCGCGCGATGGTCGCGTCGTCGGGCGCCATCACGCCCTCGACGAAGCTGTCGCCCACGAACATCACCCGGTGCGCGCGCGGGGGAGGCTCGAGGCACCAGGTGTCGTCGTCGCGGAAGCCGTAGAGGTTCAGGGCGTGGACGAACCGGACGTGGTCGGGCTCCGAGGTCCAGCGAAACGACGCGTTCATCAGCGCCGGCCGGCGGGCGCGGAACTCCGGCGCCAGCTCGGAGAAGGCGACGCGGTTGAAGTTCGAGACCTCCGGCAGCGGGAAGACCGCGCGGAAGAGGACCTCGCCCGCGAGCAGGCT
>DATBIZ010000317.1:0-4903 GCA_036556645.1 Vicinamibacteria bacterium
TACGGCCGCGTCCGCGGAGGCGAGCTGCACCACCGGGTCGAGCGCGCGCAGGAAGCCGGCGCCCGCCTCGTCCAGGCTGGCCGAGGTGCCGCCCGGGCCGTAGCACGGCGCGAACGTCCGCGCCGGTGTGCGCAGCGCCGGCAGCCTCACCCCCGCCACGTGGAGCGCGCTCGCCTGCAGGTCCGGCGCCGCGGGCTGCGCGAGGCACGCCGCCTCGAGCGCACCGGCGCCGAGCTCCACGCGCGCCTCCACCAGCCGAGCGCGCGCCGCGCCCAGCGCCTCCGCCGCTTCCGCCCGGCGGCTCTCCCGCGTCCGCGTCCAGGCCTGCAGCTCGCGCAGGAGCACCTCGCGCTTGCGGTCGAGCAGCTCGCGCCCGCCCTCTGCAGCCTCCTTCTCGCGCCGCAGGCCGATGAGCCGCGAGCGGACGGCCGGCCCCCTCACGCCACCCTCCGCGCCGCCGCCGCGCGCCGCCGCTCCAGGAGGTCGGCGGGGATGCGCGTCAGCTCCTCGGCCGGCAGCTCGTCGAGCACCGACCACGCCGCGTCGAGGGTGGCGCCGATGGTCCGCGCCTCGTCCCTGGCCTGCGTCAGGAAGCGCCGCTCGAACGCCTCGCCAAAGGCCAGGTACTTCCGCTCGCGCGCGGTGAGCTCCTCGCGACCGGTGATGGACTCGAGCGCGCGCGCCCGCGCCGTGCGCGCGCAGGCCACGTAGAGCTGGCGGGCGAGCGGCTCGTGGTCGCCGCGCGTGCGCCCCTCGCCGATGCCGTCGCTCATCAGCCGGGAGAGCGAGGGCAGCACCGCGACCGGCGGGTAGACCCCGCGCCGGTACAGCTCGCGGTCCAGCACGATCTGCCCTTCGGTCACGTAGCCGGTCAGGTCCGGGATCGGGTGCGTGAGGTCGCCCGAGGGCATGGTCACCACCGGGAGCTGCGTGATCGAGCCCGGCCGGCCCCGCAGCCGCCCCGCGCGCTCGAACAGCGACGCGAGGTCGCTGTAGAGGTACCCGGGGTATCCCTTCCGGCTCGGCACCTCGCCGCGCGCGGCGGACACCTCGCGCAGCGCCTCGCCGTAGTTGGTGACGTCGCTGAGCACGACCAGCACGTGCAGCCCCAGGTCGAAGGCCAGGTATTCGGCCGCGGTCAGCGCGCAGCGCGGCGTGATCAGCCGCTCCGCCGCGGGGTCGTCCGCGTAGTTGAGGAAGGCGGCCACGCGCCCCGACGCGCCCGAGCGCCGGAAACCGTCCTCGTAGCGCCGCGCCACCTCGCGCGGCAGCCCCAGCGCGGCGAACACCACCGCGAACTCGCGCACGCCGGGCGCCTCGGCCTGCGCGATCACCTGCAGCGCGAGCTCGTCGTGGGGCAGCCCGGCCTCGGTGAAGATGGGCAGCTTCTGCCCGAGCACCAGCGTGTTGAGGCCGTCGATCGCGGACACGCCCGTCTGCAGGAAGTCGCGCGGGTACTCGCGGCGCACCGGGTTGAGCGGCGCTCCCTCCACGGGCCGCCGCTCCGCCACCAGCGGCGGCGGCAGCCCGTCGCGCGGACGGCCCAGGCCGTCGAACACGCGCCCGAGCAGCTCGCGGCCCACGCCCATGCGCAACGGCCCGCCGCCGAGCCGCAGGCGGCAGCCCTCGAGCGTCAGGCCGGCGGTGGGCCCGAAGACCTCCACCACCGCCGCGCCCTCGGTGACCGCGAGCACGCGGCCCGCGCGGCGGGTGCCGTCGCCGGCCTCCACCTCGACCTGCTCGTGGAACCCGGCGCGCTCCAGCCCCTCCACGAACGCGAGCGGTCCACGCAGCGCGCGCAGCCCGCGGTATTCGATCCCCGGCGCGCTCATGCCGCGGCGCTCCCCGCCGCCGCCGCGCCCCGCTCGCCGCACTGCCGGTCCAGCTCGCGCTCGAGCGCGTCCAGGGACGCGAGCTCGGCGTCGCCCCAGGCCGACTTCGCGCGCTCCAGGGAGGCCACCACGGGCAGCTCACAGAGGTCCTCGGCGCTGGCGCCCTTCCCGAGCGCGAGCTCCGCCTGCTCCAGGAAGCGCAGCAGCAGCCGGAGCAGCCGCACCTGCCGCTGCGGCGCGCACGAGGCGTCCTTCGGGTCGAACGCGCTCTGGCGCAGGAAACCCTCCTCGAACAGCGAGGCGACGCGCAGCACCAGCCGCTGCCGCGGGGGCAGGCTCTGCGTGCCCACCAGCCGCGCCGTGCTCTCGAGCCGCGCCGCCTCCTCGAGCAGCGCGAGCGCGCGCTGCCGCAGGGGGGCCCAGTCCGCGGCCACGCCCGTCCACCAGGCCACGAGCTCGGGCGGCAGGTCGGCGTACGAGCTGCGCACGCTGACCGCCGGGAACACGCGCGCCTCGGCCAGCCCCTTGTCGAGGCTCCAGAAGCAGCGCGTGAACCGCTGCGTGTGGCGGGTGACCGGCTCGGTCAGGTCGCCTCCGGGCGGCGAGATCGCGGAGATCAGCGTGACCGATCCCTCGCCGCCGCCCAGCGCCGTGACGCGCCCGGCCCGCTCGTAGTACGCGGCCAGCCGGCTCGAGAGGTAGGGCGGGTAGCCCTCCTCGGCCGGCATCTCCTCGAGCCGTCCCGAGATCTCGCGCAGGGCCTCCGCCCAGCGCGAGGTGCTGTCGGCGAGGAGCGCGACGTGGTAGCCCATGTCGCGGTAGTACTCGGCCACGGTCACCCCGGTGTAGATCGAGGCCTCGCGCGCGGTGACCGGCATGTTCGAGGTGTTCGCGATCAACACGGTGCGCTCGGCCAGCGCGCGGCCGCTCCGCGGGTCGGTGAGCGCGGGCAGCTCGCGGAGCATCCGGGTCATCTCGTTGCCGCGCTCGCCGCAGCCCACGTAGACGATCACGTCCGCCTGCGCCCACTTGCAGAGCTGGTGCTGCATGATCGTCTTGCCCGTGCCGAACCCGCCGGGCATCCCGGCCGCGCCGCCCTTCGGCAGCGGGAAGAACGTGTCGAGCACGCGCTGCCCCGTGATCATGGGCAGGGCCAGGGGCAGGCGCTCGCGGAAGGGCCGGGGCTGGCGCACGGGCCAGGAGTGGACGAGCGGCACCGCCACCTCGCCGCCCGCGGCCGCCAGCCGCGCGACCGGCTGCTCGACCCGCAGGGGCCCCGGGGGCGCGACGTGGACCACGCGGCCCTGCACGGCCGGCGGCACCAGCACCCGGTGCTCGAACACGGGCGTCTCCGCCACGACGCCCAGCACGTCGCCGGGCCGCACCTCGTCGCCCTCCCGGGCCCGCGGCTCCCACGGCCACGCCCGCTCGCGGTCGAGGGCGGGCGCGGTGAGCCCGCGCGAGAGGAAGTCCCCTTCCGCCTCGGCCAGCCGCTCCAGCGGCCGCTGGATCCCGTCGAACACGCCGCCGAGCAGCCCCGGCCCGAGCTCCGCCGACAAGGGCTGTCCGGTGCCGCGGAACGCGTCTCCGGGACGCAGCCCGGCCGTGTCCTCGTACACCTGCGCGGTGACCACGTCGCGGTCGAGCGCCACCGCCTCGCCGAGCAGCCCGTCGCCCCCGACGCGCACGACCTCGCCGAGCGACACCGGCCGCGCGACGCGCGCGCGCACCAGCGCGCCCGCGATCTCGATCAGCCGGCCCGTCGCCTCCTCGCGGCTCATGGGCCGTAGAGCTGGCCGAGCGCGGCGCGCCACTCCGGCTCCAGCCGCCGCACGCGCGCCTCGTCGGTGTTGTCGAAGGAGGTGCGCCCCCCGCGCTCGGTCACGCGGCACCCGCCCTTGACGGTGGCGTCGGCGACCACGCGCACGTCGAGGCCCGGGAACGGGCCGCTCGTGGCCTGGGGGCCGAGCAGCGCCGCGTCGGAAGGCGACACCGCGGCGTCGAAGGCGGCGCCGGGCAGCGCCTCGACCGCCTCGCGGACCAGCGCGAGCAGCTCGCGCCGGCGCGCGGCCGGGACGGACGCGGGCGCGGCCAGGCGGCGGAGCCCCGCCTCCGCGACCGAGGTCATCCACCGCTCGCGGTCGGTGAGCGCCTCACGCGAGGCCTGCCAGTCCGCGCGCGCGAGCCGCTCGCGCGCCTGCTGCCGCGCGGCCACCAGGCGGGCCTCGCGCTCGGCGGGCTCCGCCTCCCGCTCCGACTCGACCGCGGCCAGCGCGGACCGTGCCGCGCCGGCGCGGCGGCGGACGGCCTCGACCTCGGCCTCCACCTCGTCCGCGATGGCGGCGACCACCGAAGCCACGCTGCCGAGCGTCCTCACGGCAGCACCAGCACCACGGTGGCGGGCGCGGCGGCGCGGAACGCCTCGACCGCGTGGGGCGCGAGGGCGGCGGTATCGCCCGCGACCACGAGCAGGGCGAGGCCGTCGCCGCCGCGCAGGCCGCGCAGCACGGCGGCCAGATCGGCGGCGTCACGGCAGGCGCGCGCCGGCCAGCCGCAGAGCGCGAACCCGCGCGCGTCGTCCGCGCCGCCGAGCACGAGGGCGTTCACTTCAGGTAACCGAGGATCATGATGGCCACGATCAGGCCGTAGATGGCGATGCCTTCGGCCAGGCCGACGAACACGATCGCGCGTCCGGCCAGGTCGGGCTTCTCGGCCACCGCGCCCATGGCCGCGCCCCCCACCACCGCCACCGCGTAGGCGGCGCCGAGCGCGGACAGCCCGCTCACGGCGGCCGCGGCCAGGAAGCCCCACTTCAGCACCTCCGGCGGTGATCCCTCCCCGGCGGCCTCAGGCGGCGACGCCGCCTGGGCGATCATCGGACCCAGGACCGCCAGCAGCGCGAGCGGCGCCACCAGCAGCGCCGCCAGCGCCAGCCCGCGCGCGCGTCTGCCGCTCCTCTCCCTCATGCGACTCCTTTCCCGCCGCCGCGGCCAGCATCAGCGGCCGGTACGGCTCGCCGCCGCCGCGGAAGAACTTGCTGAAGAACTCGTAGTACTCGAGCCGGAGCACCT
>DATBIZ010000318.1:0-3702 GCA_036556645.1 Vicinamibacteria bacterium
GCCGGCAGCCCGGACAGGGCGCCCGCCACCAGGGAGAGAACGAGGGCGAGACGCCCAACGGCGGAGTGCTTCGCGGCAGGTGTGGATGACATGGAACTCCCGAAAGGAACTACCAGCCCTCGCCGATGTTGACGCAGCCGGACTGGCCGTTCAAGAGGCCTGACACGTACTCGGTGCGCTCGGTGGCCGGCGGCGCCGCTGCCCCGGGCCGCGCCGGCGTGCCGGGCACCATCCGCCGCACGTAGAGGCCGAAGAACACGCCCTGCCCGTCCCACCGGCACCGCTCGTTGTCGCTGGCGAACGAGACCGGCGTCTCCGCCCCCGGCGGCAGCGACAGCTTGAACTCCTGCCGGCAGAGCAGGCTGTTGTACGTCTTCACCGTGTACGGCTGGCCCGCCTCCTTCGGCACGCCGAGGGCGACGGCGCCGAGCCAGGCCACGTCGATCGGCTGCGCGGAGCGGTTGCAGAAGGCGAGCGGGCCGTTGCGCAGCGCGCCCGCCTTCTCGAGCTGGTCGATCGGCTCGTATTTCTGCCACTCGGCGCGCGCCGCGGACAGGTCGCTGCTCTTCTGCAGCGCCGCCAGGTCCTTGGCCGTGCGGCTCTGGCTCATCCAGAAGTAGCCGGAGCTGCCGAGCATCATCACCAGCAGCGCGCCCAGCGCCGTGGTGGCCATGGGCGGTCCCGCGGCCGGCGCCGGAGCGGCGTCCCGCACCACCGGAGCGGGCCGCACCGGCTCCATCATGCTGTCGCCGAGCGACTCCGGAACCACCACCGGGTGGGCCGAGGGCAGGTCCGCGTCGGCATCTCCGTTCGGAGAGAACCCCGGAGCCAAGAGCTCCGCGGCGCGGCCCAGGTCCTCGAGCCGCCGGCGATAGGTCGCCTGCAGGTTCGGCGTCGGCGCGGCCGCCGCCTTCTGCTCGAGCTCCGCCGCCAGCTCGGCGTAGCGCTGGCTCACGTCGTAGGCCGAAGCCGTCGCGGGCAGGCCGAGGGTCCGCGCGGCCTGCTCGCGCGGGTCGAGCGCGGGAACGCTCGCCGCCGCGGGCGCGGCCGGTGCCGCCGCGGCGAAGGACGGGGCGGCGGCGGCGCGGCCGGGAGCCGGGCGCGCCGGCGACGGGGAGGCCGCCGGGCGGGGCGGAGGCGGCGGGGGGGCGGAGAACGACGGCGTGGACATCAGCACGGTCTGCGGCATGTCGCTCTCGATCTCGACCGCCGTCACCAGCGTGCCGAAGCGCAGCTCCTGCCCGTCCACGATCTCCGCCTCCGAGACCTGCGCGCCGTTGACGAAGGTCCCGTTGGCGCTGCCCTGGTCCACCACGAACCAGGCCGCGCCGCGCCGCTCGATGAACGCGTGCCGCCGCGACACCGACTTGTCCTGCAGGACCACGTCGCAGGTGGACTCGCGGCCCACCAGCGTGCGGTCGGCGTCGATGTCGATCGGCTGGCCGGAGGACGGTCGCAGACGCAGGTTGCCCATGGCTCAGTGCTCCTTCACTGGACCGTGAAGCAGTCGCGGTCGAAGCCGCGGTAGTTGCCGGCGAGGCTGTACGGCACCGAGGCGTCTTCGGTCTCCCGGCTGAAGCGGATCGCGTAGTAGATGACGTTGCCGTTCCAGTTGCAGCCCTCTTCCGTCGAGCTGAGCAGCAGGCTCTTGTTCTCGCCGGCCGCCACCTCCAGGTCCTGCCAGGCCGAGCAGCGCGCGCTGTCGAACAGCTTGAGCTGCGGGCCGTCCGCGTAGGCCGCGGAGACCCAGGCGATGATGAGCGGGTAGGGGCTCTTGTTGCAGACCTGGAACTTGCGGTTCTGCAGCACCTCGAACGCGGGGGCGAGCACCGCGTTGCGGGCGGTCAGCGTCTGCAGCTCGGCCTGCCCCGCCTGCAGCCCCTTGCGGGTGACGTTCCACTTGCGGAACAGGTTGAAGGCGAGCAGCCCGACCAGGGGCACCAGCGCGAGCGTGACCAGCGTGGAGACCGGGAAGCGGCGCTTCTTGGCGTTCGCGGCCATCAGGAGATCACGTTGTTGATGACGGTGGAGCGCACCAGGGAGCGCTGCGAGGCCAGGTGGGCCATGCCGTCGGCCGACTCGCGCCCGAACTCCTGCTGCAGCTCCACGCCGGTCTGGGCGTCGTAGGCCTGCACGGCCACCGTGCCGTCCTCCCGGTATTCGGTGGTCACCTCGATCGGATAGTTGGCGCGCGCGCCGGCCAGGGGACCGATCACCAGCCGGCCCAGGCCGATGAGGTCCTCGCGGCTGTCGCGGTACTGGACGAAGTCGAGCACGATCCGCTCCTGGCCGGCGCGGCTCGTGAAATAGGTCTTCCGCACCTTGGAAGGAAGCGGCATGTTCTTCTTGATCAGCGTGTCCACGGCGACGCGGCCGGTGCCGGGGTCCATGGTCCGCACGCCCACGTTGTAGCCGCTGACGCCGCGCAGCTCGGGGGGGAGATTGTACATCTCGGCTTCTCCGGAGAGCTGGTGCGCGTGCAGCGCGGCGCCGTAGGCCACGGCCTTGCTCGGCTCGTGGTAGAAGACCTGCTGCTTCGGACCGCAGAAGATCCGGCGCATGCGCTCCTCGACCGCCGGCACCAGCGAGGACCCTCCGACCAGCAGCAGGCTGTTCACGTCCTCGGGGCGCAGGTGGGCCTCGGAGAGGCACTTCATCATCTCGGCCTCCGCCAGGTCGAGCGACTCCCGGATCGAGGCCTCGAACTCCGCGCGCGTGATCTCCACCTCGACCGCGTGGCCGCCCAGCATCACCAGCTTGCGCACGCGCGACTTGCCCGGCACGCACAGCTCGATCTTGATCTCCTCGGACACGCGGCGCAGCTCGAGCAGGGTGCGCGCGCCGGTGGGCAGCGGCGCGCCCAGCGCGTGCTCGAACTGCTGCAGCACCATCTCCCCCACCTTCTCGTCGAACTCCTTGCCGCCGAGCTCGGTGAGGCCGGTCTTGGCCAGCACGTACACCCCGCGCGGGTCCATGCTCATCACCGTGGCGTCGAAGGTGCCGCCGCCGAAGTCGTAGACGAGCATGACCTGGTCCTGCACGCCCGCGCTCACGCCGTAGTGCAGCGCGGCGGCCACCGGCTCCTCGACCAGCCCGAGCACGGACAAGTCGCTCAGCGTGGCCGCGGCCAGCGTGGCGCGGCGCTGCGGGTCGCTGAAGTGCGCGGGCACCGTGATCACCGCGTCGTCCACGCGCACCGACGCGCTGGCCTCGGCGTCGTAGGCGAGCTTGCGCAGGACCAGCGCGGCCACGCCCTCGGCGTACCAGGCCGCCCCGCCCTCGTCGTAGAAGACCGGCGTCGGGTCGCCCATCGCACGCTTGAAGAAGCGGACCACCTGCAGCTTCGGGTCCTGCTCGAGCAGCGCCTCGGCCATCCGGCCCACGAACGCGGCGTTCTGCGCGATGTGGACGACGGACGGGGTGTGGAACACGTCGCTCTCGACGTGGTCGGGCACCAGGATGGGCCGGCCCTCCGCGTCCATGCGCGCCACGAGCGAGTAGGTCGTGCCCAGGTCGATGCCGACTCTCATGCGGTCAGGAGCGTTCGATGTCCGGCCGCGGCATGTCGAGCGCGATCGTCGCGTCGAGGTCCACGGCGGGGGCGGGCTCGGGCGTCACCGTGGCGGCGGGCGCCGCGGGAGCCGGCGCGGGTTCTGGCAACGGCGGCGCGGCGGCCGCCGGCGGCGGCGCCGGGGCGGGAGG
>DATBIZ010000319.1:0-3227 GCA_036556645.1 Vicinamibacteria bacterium
GCGGGACGGTCTCGATCCAGGGCCGGCCGTCCGGCTGTGCGCCGAGCGCCTTGCGGAGCGACGACACGTGGACGGTGAGGTTCGCCTCCTCGACGAACGTGTCCGGCCACACGCGGCGCAACAGCTCGTCCTTGGTCACCACCTCCCGGGGCCGTTCCGCCAGCGCCGCGAACACGTCGAGGGCCTTCGGCGTGAGCGGCACCACCTCGCCTTCGCGCCAGAGCACGCGGCGGGCGGTGTCGAGGCGGAACGGGCCGAGCTCGAGCAGGGCGTTCGTCGCGCGGTCCTCGGGGGGTCGCGCCGGCGGCTCTCGGCCGGCGCGGCCCGCGGCCAAGGTTACCTCGCGCTCAGGCGGAACGGCGCCCGCGAGGGCCCTCGGCGGTGGTCGGGTCGATGCCGGCGCGGATCTCCGAGACCACGTTGGCGGGGAAGCCGCCGCGGCGCGCGTGCTCGCGCACCAGCTCGGCGTTCGGGGCGATGTAGACGCAGTAGAGCTCACCTCCTGTCCGTGCAGGATACCGTGCGCTCCGTGGGACGTGCGGGCCGCCCGCGCGGCGCGCCTTCAGCGCACGACCTCCATCCGCACCATGCCGATCCCCGGCCCCAGCAGGCCGATGCGCCGCGCGGCCGCGCGGGACAGGTCGATCACCCGTCCCTTGTGGGACGGGAAGCGGTCGTTGATGCGCACGACCACGCTGCGGCCGGTGGAGAGCAGCGTGACCTTCACCTGGGTGCCGAAGGCGAAGTTCACGTGGGCGGCGGTCATCGCCTCCTGGTCGAACACCTCGCCGCTGGAGGTGCGGCGGCCGTGGTAGCCGGGCCCGTACCAGGAGGCCACGCCCTGCTGCACGTAGCCGGCGGCGGGCTCGGTGACCGGCGGGAAGCGGAAGGGGCGCGCGCAGGCCGCGCCGGCGAGCACGGCCAGGAGAAGCACCGCCAGGGTCGTCCGGCGGCCCGTTCGCCTCACGCGATGGTGTGCACGCGCAACATGTTCGTGGCGCCACGGGTGTGGCTGTGGCCGGCCATCATGAGTACCACATCTCCGGCGCGGGCGAGGCCCTTCTGCTTGAGCAGCTCCTCCCCGCGCGCCACCATCTCGTCGCTGGTCGGCGCGAAGGCGGTGCGGATCGGCAGCACGCCCCAGCACAGCGCCAGCCGGCGGAAGGTGTGGTCGTCGTAGGTGAGGGCCGCGATCACGGCCTGCGGGCGGTAGCTGGAGAGCAGCCGCGCGGTGGTGCCGGACTCGGTGAAGGCCACGATCAGCTTGCAGGCGATCTCCTCCGCCACCGTGTTCGCCACCCGGGCCAGGCTGCGCGCCACCAGCGTGCCCTGGCTGCCCGACACCCGCGCCGGCGGCCGCAGGCCGTAGTGCTCCTCGGTGTAGTGGGCGATGCGCGCCATCGTCTCCACGGCCTCCACCGGGAAGCGGCCGGCCGCGGTCTCCCCGGAGAGCATGATCCCGTCGGTGCCGTCGAGGATCGCGTTGGCCACGTCGGAGGCCTCGGCCCGCGTGGGCCGGGGGCTGTCCATCATGCTCTCCAGCATCTGCGTGGCCGTGATGACCACCTTGCCCGCGCCGTTGGCCATCTCGATGATGCGCTTCTGCAGCGTGGGGACCTCTTCGGTGGACAGCTCCACGCCGAGGTCGCCGCGCGCCACCATCACCCCGTCCGCCGCGTCCAGGATCGAAGGCAGGTCCTCGATCGCCTCGCGCTTCTCGATCTTGGCGATCAGCGGCGCCGAGCCGCCCAGCGCGCGGATCAGCCTCTTCGCCTCCTCCACGTCGGCGGCCTGGCGCACGAACGACAGCGCCACGTAGTCCACGTCGTGCTGGAGGCCGAGCGCGAGGTCGCGGCGGTCCTTGTCCGTGAGCGCCGGCGCCGAGAGCGCGACCCCGGGCAGGTTCATCCCCTTGTGCGAGCCGAGCCGTCCGCCGAACACGACCACGCACTCGACCTGGTCGCCGGCGATGCGCGTCACGCGCAGCTCGATCCGCCCGTCGTCGAGCAGGATCCGGTCGCCCGGCTTCACGTCCCGCGGGAGCGGGTCGTAGCTGGTGGAGATCAGCCCCCGCCGGCCCTCCACCGACTCGTCCGTGGTGATCAGGACCGTCTCGCCGGTCCCCAGCTCGATCGGCTGCGCCACCCGGCCGGTGCGGATCTTCGGACCGGAGAGGTCCTGCAGGATCGCCAGCGGCCGGTCGGCGGCGGCCGCGATCGCGCGCGCGGTGCGCGCGACCTCGAGGTGCTCCGCGGCCTCGCCGTGCGAGAAGTTCAGGCGCACCACGTCCACGCCCGCCTTCAGGAGCCGCTCCAGCACGACCGGATCGCGGGACGCGGGGCCGATCGTCGCCACGATCTTCGCCCGGCGCATGCGCGCGAGTATAATCCGCGTCATTCCAGGATGCGGCTCGCTCCGCTGCGCGCGACTCGTCGTTGATCGCGCCGCGCCGGATGAACCGGCGCGGCCGCGCAAGGGAACGCTCCGCTGCGCGAGCCGAACGCTCGACTAGCACCGGAGGACCCCATGCCCGCCGCGCGCGCCCTCGCCCTCGTCGTCTTTCTCTGCCTGTCGCTGCTCCCGCCGCCGCCCGCCCTCGCCCAGGAGACGCCCTCCCTGGCCGGCGTCGTCACCACCCGCGACGACGGGCTGCCCCTGCCCGGCGCCACCGTGGCGGTGGACGCGCTCGGCCTGAGCGCGGTCACCGACGCGCAGGGCCGCTACACCATCGCGATCCCGCGCTCGGCCCTGGGGCGGACCGTGGACGTGCGCGTCAGCGCGGCCGGGCTGCGGCCGAAGACCTCGCAGATCCTCCTGGGCCCCGGCACCGTCACCCTGGACTTCGCGCTCGGGCTCAGCTTCGCCGAGGAGATCACCGTCGGCTCGCGCGCGGCGGGGGCCGAGGCCGAGAAGGCGGTGCCGGTGGACGTGTTCACCCAGCGCGCGATCGAGCAGACCGGGGAGACCGAGACCATGCGCGCGATCCAGGCGCTGGCGCCCTCGTTCAACTTCCCGCGGCCCACGATCACGGACGGCACGGACTCGGTGCGGCCGGCCACCCTGCGCGGTCTCGGCCCCGACCAGGTGCTGGTGCTGATCAACGGCAAGCGGCGGCACACCAGCGCCCTCGTGCACCTCAACGGCAGCATCGGCCGCGGCTCCACCGGGGTGGACCTGAACGCGATCCCCCTGAGCGCGATCGAGCGCATCGAGGTGCTGCGCGACGG
>DATBIZ010000320.1:0-2579 GCA_036556645.1 Vicinamibacteria bacterium
ACGGTGGCCACGTTCCGGCCTCTGCGCCTGGGGATGCTGACCCGCTTCTACAAGCGCAACCACCGCCGCGCGATCGTGATCGACGGCGCGGTCGGCTATACGGGCGGCATGGCGGTCGGCGACGAGTGGCTCGGCGAGGCCCGGGGCCCCGAGGAGTGGCGCGACACCATGGTCCGCACCACCGGCTGCCTCGCCCGCGACCTCCAGTCGCACTTCGCCGAGGACTGGGCGGCGGTGACCGGGGAGATCCTGGTCGGCGCCGGCTTCTACCCTCGCCGCGAGCCCGGGGGGGAGGACGGAGGCGTCCGGCACACCGCGGTCGCCAGCTCGCCGGGCGCCGAGCAGCACCCCATGCGCTACTTCTTCCTGCTGAGCTTCCTGGCCGCGCGGCGGACGCTGTACGTGGCGAGCCCCTACTTCGTTCCCGACCGGCACACGCGCGAGGCGGTGGCGAGCCTCGCGCGCCAGGGCGTCGACGTGCGCATCCTGCTCCCGAACCACCACACGGACGCCAAGCCGATCCGGATGGCCAGCCACAGCTACTACGACGAGCTGCTCTCGGCCGGGGTGCGCATCTTCGAGTACCAGCCCACGATGATGCACGCGAAGCTGACCGTGGTGGACGGCTGCTGGTCGGTCGTGGGGTCGGCGAACATGGACATCCGCTCGAAGGAGCTCAACGAGGAGAACGCGCTCGGCATCCTCGATCCGGGCCTGGCCCAGGCGATCCAGGCCACGTTCCTGGCCGACCTGGAACGCGCGCGGGAGATCCGCCTCGACCAGTGGCGGCGGCGCGGGGTGGGCCAGCGCGTGCTGGAGCGGATCTGCGTGCTCTTCGCGGAGCAGTTCTAGGCTGGCAGGAGTATCCTCCGGCCAACCGGAGGTCAGCGATGGCCCACCCAGGCGGCATGGATCGGCGGCAGTTCGCGCGCGCGGCCGGAGCGGGGGCGCTCGGCGCCTCGCTCGCCGCGGCCCGCGCCGAGAGCGCGACCGGCACGGCGCCGCGCGGGCGAGGGCGGCCCGTGGTGGGCACGCAGCACGGGTCCTCGGACGAGATCCTGACCGTGCTCGCCGCCCTCGGCGTGAACCACATCTGCAGCGATCTGCCCTCCGCGCGCTTCGACGCGGCGTGGTCGGTGGACGGGCTCGCGCGCCTGCGCGACCGCGTCGAGCGGTTCGGCATCGCGCTCGACATGGTGCCGCTCCCGCTCAGCTCGCACCCGATCACCCGCGCCGAGAACCCCCACATCCTCCTCGGCCGCAGCCCGGAGCGCGATCGCGAGATCGACGACGTCTGCCAGATGATCCGCAACACGGCGCGGGCAGGCATCCCCGCGCTGAAGTACAACCTGACGCTGCTGGGCGTCGTGCGCACCGAGCCGACGCGCGGGCGAGGCGGCGCGCGCTACAGCACGTTCGCCTTCGACAAGGCCCCGGCAGAGCCGCCCTACGCGCTGGCCGGCCCGGTCCCCGCCGACGTCTACTGGGAGCGGATCGCCTACTTCCTGGACCGGGTGGTGCCGGTGGCGGAGGAGCACAAGGTGCGCCTGGCCTGTCATCCCCAGGACCCGGGCATGCCGCCGGGCCGGGGTTACCGCGGTGTCGAGACCGTGCTCGGGAGCGTGGAGGGCCTGAAGCGCTTCGTGTCCATCCGGGAGAGCCCCTGCCACGGCCTGAACTTCTGCCAGGGCACGGTGTCGGAGATGCTGCAGGACCCCGCGCGCGAGATCGCGGACGTGATCCGCTGGTTCGGCACGCGCGGCAAGATCTTCAACGTCCACTTCCGCAACATCCAGGGCCGCTTCCTGGACTTCCGCGAGACCTTCATCGACGACGGCGACGTGGACATGCTCGCGGCGCTGCGCGTCTACCGCGAGGTCGGCTACGACCGCATGCTGATGCCCGACCACGTGCCGCAGATCGAAGGCGACGTCCGCGGGCGACAGGCGTTCGCCTACACGTTCGGCTACATCAAGGCGCTGCTGAGGGCCACGGAGGCGTAGCCCGCCGCCGCGCTACGCGCGGTGCCGGCGCTGGGTGGCGTTCTCGAGCGCGATGCGCTCCACCGGCTCCAGCGGCACGTCCATGATGCTTTCGATCCGGCCGGCGCGGAGCCGGGCCGGCACGGCCAGCGCCACCCCGCGATGCCCGTATTCGCCGTCGAGGCAGGCCACGATGGGCAGGACCGAGGCGCGCGCGCCGTCCAGCGCGTGCACGACGCGGGCGGCGGCGGCGGCCAGCGCCACGGGCCCGGGCGCGCGGCGCGAGACCGCCGCCAGTGCCTGGCGCAGGGCCGACGGGTCCCGCGCGGCGACCGGCGCCCCGCCCAGGACCGCCGCGGACTGCGGCGCCAGCAGCGCGTGCGGCGGCACGCCGAGCACCGTGGCGGCCAGCTCGCGCGGCTCGACCTCGAGCCGCTCGGCCAGGTGCCGCCTCAGCGCCGCGGCCTGGGCCACCGGAACGCTGCCCACCACGCGCTCGCGCGCGAGGCCGGCGGCCACGAGGTCCTCCACCAGCGCGCAGGCGTAGGCGGCCGCCACCAGCAGGGTGCCCGCGGACGCGCCGCGCAGCGTGTCCAC
>DATBIZ010000321.1:0-13147 GCA_036556645.1 Vicinamibacteria bacterium
AGCATGCGCTTCCAATCGAGCCTCTCCGCGCGGCAATGCAGCAGGTGCATCACGTCCGCGCCGTCGTAGCGCTCGCGCTCCTGCACGAACGCCTTGGACCAGATCATCTCCTCGGCCGGGATCAACGGGACCGGCACCTCCAGCACCGTGCCCTCCTCGGCGTGGGTGAACCACTCCTCGTCCACCACCGCGATGCCGCTGCCGGCGCTGTAGATCACGTCCACGAACCGCTCGCCCAGGTGCGCCTTGGCCAGCCAGTGCGGGAAGGTGCGCTCGGTGCGGCACCCGAGGGCGGCCAGCACCTCCAGCGCGCGCTCGCAGTCGCTCTCGCGGACGAAGATGTCGAAGTCCTTGGTGTGGCGCGCGATGCCGGTGTAGCGCTCGAACGCGTAGGCCCCCCCCACCAGGAAGGGGAGGCCGGCGCCGATCATTGCCCGCATCGCGCGGCGGTAGAAGTCGGCGCTCTCCGGGTCGAGCATCGGCATCTGCTTCTGCGCCATGACTCTCCTTCCGGGACGGCGCCGCGGGGCGCCGGGGCTCGGCTCAGCCGCGCGCGTCATGCAGGCACAGCGCGCGGTCGAGGTTGAACGCGGAGCTGATGTTGCCGATCACGCCGTGGTCCTCGATCGGCAGGTAGGCCATATCCTCAGAGATTCGCACGGCGCAGCGCATTTGCGGCGCGCGTGGATCAAAATGACGGATGGCCGCCGGGAAGCTGGTCGTGGTGTCCAACCGCCTGCCGTTCACGTTGCGCCCTGCCGACGGGGGCTGGCGCACCGCGCGCAGTTCCGGCGGCCTGGCCACCGCGATGGGCCCCACCGTGGCGCGCACCGGCGGCGTGTGGGTGGGCTGGCCCGGGGACTCCTCGCCGGAGGACGCCGCGCGCGCCAGCGAGCTGGGGCGCTGGCGCGAGGAGCACGGCTACGTCGCGGTGGAGCTGCCGGGCGAGGTGGCCGGCCGCTTCTACGAGGGCTACGCGAACCAGACGCTCTGGCCGCTGTTCCACCAGTTCCCCACCCGCCTGCAGTTCGAGTCCACGGGCTGGGACGCGTACGTGGAGGCGAACCGGCGCTTCTGCCGCGCCGTGCTCGACCACGTCACGCCCGGCGCCCGCGTGTGGATCCACGACTACCACCTGCTCCTGCTCCCCGAGATGCTCCGCCAGGCCGCGCCCGCCGCCGCCATCGGTTTCTTCCTCCACATCCCGTTCCCCGCCTCGGAGATGTTCCGCATCCTGCCCCGGCGCGCGGAGGTGCTGCGCGGGCTGCTCGGCGCCGACCTGCTCGGGTTCCAGACCTTCCCCGACCTGCAGAACTTCCGCTCGTCGCTGCTGCGCGTGCTGGGGCAGGACAGCCGCATGGACCGCGTGGCCGCCCACGGGCGCGTGACGCGGCTGGAGGCGCTGCCGATCGGCATCGCGGCCGAGGAGTTCACCGACGTGCTGCGCGAAGACGCGGACGCCGGCGAGGCGCTGGCGCGCTACCGCGAGCGGTTCCGCGACCGGCAGATCCTGCTCGCGGTGGACCGGCTCGACTACACCAAGGGCCTGCCTCACCGGCTGCGCGCGTTCCGCCGCCTGCTGGAGCGGGCGCCGCACCTGCACGGCCGCGTGGTGCTGGTGCAGGTGGCGGTGCCCTCGCGGGAGAACATCGAGGACTACGCCCAGCTCCGCCGGACGGTCAACGGCCTCGTGGGCGAGATCAACGGCGAGTTCGGGACGCCGGACTGGACGCCGGTGTCGTACATCCACCGTGGGATACCGCGGGCGGAGCTGGTGGCGCTCTACGCGCTGGCCGACGTGGCGTGGGTGACGCCCTTGCGCGACGGCATGAACCTGGTGGCCAAGGAATACGTGGCCTGCCGCGCGGAGGCGCCCGGCGTGCTGGTGCTGAGCGAGTTCGCGGGCGCGGCGGCGGAGATGGGCGAGGCGTTCGTGGTCAACCCCTACGACGAGGAGCGGACCGCGGAGGCGGTGGAGGCGGCGCTGGCGCTGCCGGCGGACGAGCGCCGCGCGCGCATGGACGCCCTGCGCCACCGCGTCCAGCGCAACAACGTGTTCGCCTGGAGCGAGCGCTTCCTGACCACCCTCGACCAGGCCGGCGCGGAGCGCGCGCTGCGGGTGGAGGGCACGGCCGAGCTGCCGCGGGCGGACGCCCTGGCGGCGTTCCGGGCCGCGGCGCGGCGGATGCTCGTCCTGGACTACGACGGGACGCTCGTCAGCTTCACCGCCACTCCGCGGCAGGCGGCGCCTCCGGCGGACCTGGTGGCGCTGCTGGGACGCCTGGCCACCATGCCGGGCACGGCGATGGCGCTCGTCTCCGGGCGCCGGCGCCTGGACCTCGAGCGCTGGTTCTCGCGCGTCCCGGGCCTGGCCCTGGCCGCCGAGCACGGCGCGCTGCTCAAGCGCGCGGGCGGCGAGTGGCAGCCGCTGCGGCCCGACGCGGACGGCTCCTGGAAGGGCGTGGTGCTGCCGGTGCTGGAGCACTACGCGGACCGCACGCCCGGGAGCTTCATCGAGGAGAAGGAGCACGGGCTGGTCTGGCACTACCGGCTCTCGGACCCGGAGTTCGGCGACTGGGTGGCGAACGAGCTGGTGCACAACCTCGAGCAGATGCTCGCGGAGACCGAGCGCCGCGCCATCCGCGGCCACAAGGTCGTCGAGGTGCGGCCGGCCTGGGCGCACAAGGGCGCGGTGGTGGCCTGGCTCGAGGCCGGCGCGCCGCCGCCCGACTTCCGGCTCGGCATCGGGGACGACCGCACGGACGAGGACCTGTTCGAGCACCTGCCCGAGGGCGCCTGGACCGTCCGCGTCGGCCAGGGGCCCTCGCGCGCGCGCTTCCGCCTGCCCGACGCGCCCGCGGTGCGCTCGTTCCTGGACGCGCTCGCGTCCTCGCTGGGCTGAGCGGCCGCTTGACCGCGCCCGGCGCCGGCACGTAGTCTGCGGCCGGTCGCCGTGCCCGCCCCGCCCGTCGAGGTCCACGTCGTCTCGCACACGCATTGGGACCGCGAGTCGTACCTCACGCGCGAGCAGCTCCGCCCGCGGCTGGTGTCGCTGCTCGACCGCGTGCTGGACCTGATGGACGCCGACCCGCGCTTCCAGTCCTTCCACCTCGACGGCCAGGCGATCCTGGTCGAGGACTACCTGGAGGTCCGGCCGGAGCAGGCGGAGCGGCTGCGGCGCCGGATCGCCGAGCGGCGGCTGCTGGTGGGCCCCTGGTACGTGCTGCCCGAGACCGTGCTCGTGAGCGGCGAGTCGCTGGTGCGGAACCTCGCGCTGGGCCACCGGCAGGCGGCGCGCTACGGGTCGGCGATGCCGGTGGGCTACCTGCCCGACGGCTGTGGCCAGCCCGCGCAGCTCCCGCAGGTGCTCGCACAGTTCGGCGTGACCAGCGCGATCGTCTGGCGCGGGTTCGACGGCCCGCGCGCCGAATACTGGTGGGAGGCGCCCGACGGCACGCGCGCGCTGCTCATCCACCTGCCGCCCGAGGGCTACGCCAACGCGGCGCGCCTGCCGCTGGTCGGCCCCGAGGAGATGCGCGAGCGCAGCGCGGGCCTGATCGCGCGCGAGGCGGAGCGCTCCGCGGTCGGGCAGGTCCTGCTCATGGCCGGCGGCGACCACGCGGAGCCCCACCCCGCGCTCACGGACGTGGTGGCGCGGATGGCGGACGAGCCGGGAGTGCGCGCGCGCCTGTCCACGCTCCCCGCCTACGTGGACACGGTCCGCGCGGCGCTCAAGGCGCGTGGCGCCGCCGCCAGCCTCGAAACGGTGTCGGGAGAGCTGCGCGGCGGCGAGGACTACGCGCTCCTGCTGCCCGGCGTGCTCTCCGCGCGCATCGGCTTGAAGCTCGCCCACGCGCGGGCCGAGGGCGAGCTGGAGGCGTGGGCGGAGCCGGCCTCCGCGATGGCCTGGCTCACCGGCCGCGCCTACCCGTCGGGCCTGTTCGCCTACTCCTGGAAGTCGCTCGTGCAGTGCCAGCCGCGGCACGGCCTGTGCGGCACCAGCGCGGACCCGGTCCACGCGGAGAACGCGCTGCGCGTGGCGCGCGCCACCCAGGCGGCCGAGGGGCTGGCGGAGCGCGCGCTCGCCGCGCTGGCCGAGCAGGTGGAGGCAGCCGAACCGGGCGCGGTGCGCCTGCTCGCGGTCAACACCGCGGCGGAGGCCTTCACCGGCGTCCTCGACACCGTGCTGGAGCTGCCGTTCGAGAGCGCCGAGGACGGCCGGCTGGTGGACGCGGGCCTTCTCGAACGTTCGCTGCCCTTCGTGGCGCGCGGCGCCGCCGTGGCGTCCCTCGCGGACGACGAGGGACGCCCGGTGCCGTTCCAGGTGCTGGCGGTCGAGGAGGGCCTCGCCCACCTGGCCAGCCGGTACGAGCCGCCGTGGCCGGTGCGCGTGCGCCGCCTCCGCCTCGCGGTGTGGGCCGGCGACGTGCCCGGCGCGGGGTACACCGCGTTCGACGTGGCGTTCGCCGAGGGCGCCCCGCCCGCCACCCCCGCGCCGCCGGAGCCGGTCACCGCCGGCGAGCGCTGGATGGAGAACGCGCGCCTGCGCGTCGAGGCGGCCGACGACGGCACGTTCCTGGTGCGCGACAAGCGCACCGGTGTCGTCTACCGGCGCTGCGGCGAGATCGAGGACGAGGGCGACGTCGGCGACGCGTTCACGCACGAGCCCCCGGCCCGCGGCCTGCGGGTGACCAGCGCCCAGGCGAGGCCGGTGGCCGTACGCCTGGTGGCGGCGGGACCGCTGCGGGCCACGCTCGCGGTCGAGATGACGCTGCCGGTCCCCGCCGAGGCCGCCACGGACCGGCGCCGGCGGTCCGAGGAGAGCGTGCTGCTGCCGGTCTCGCTGCGCGTGAGCCTGGACGCGGGATCGTCCCGGGTGAGCTGGGAGGGCAGGCTGGACAACCGCGCGCGCGACCACCGGCTGCGCGTGTCGTTCCCGGCCGGCGCCGCACGCGTGACCAGCGTGCGCGCGGACAGCGCGTTCGCGGTGGTCGAGCGCGTGCCGCGGCGCGCGCCGGTGCCGGTGCCACGGCTGGAAGCGCCGGCCGCCACCGCGCCGCTCCACGGGTTCGTGGACGCCGGGGACGCGGGCTGCGGCGCGACCGTCTTCGCGGACGGGCTCCCGGAATACGAGGTGGCCGCCGCTCCCGACGGGCCGCGCCTGGCGGTGACGCTGCTGCGAGGCATCGGCGCGCTCTCGCGCGCGGACCTCGAGACCCGCCCGGCGGGCCACGTCGCCCCCGCGATCGCGCTGCCCGACGCGCAGTGCCTGGGCCCGCTGGCGTTCCGGCTGGCCTTCGAGCCGCGGGCGGCGCCGCCGGAGCCGGCCACGCTGATCCGCGCCGCACGCGCCTGGCGCCACCCGCCGCGCCTGGTGCCCGGCGTCGGCGGCGGCCGCTGGCCGTCGCGGCTCTCCCTGGTGACGATCGAGAGCGACGGCGCGGGTGCCGTGCTCAGCGCCCTGAAGAAGACCGACGAGCGCGAGGGCCTGGTGCTGCGGTTCTTCAACCCCGGCTCGGCGCCCGTGGACGTGCGGATCCGCTCGCCGCTGGCGCTGGGCCGGGCCTTCCTGCTCGACCTGCTCGAGCGGACGCAGCAGGAGATCCCGGTGTTCGCGGGGCAGGTGACGCTGACGCTGGCGGCGGGTCGGGTCCAGACGGTCGAGGTCGTGCCGGACCGCGGAGGACGTTAGAGGGCGAGGGTCGCACCTCGACGGACGCAACGCCCGCGAGCGCGAATGTCAGGGTTGCCCTGGCTCCGACCCCGCCGAATCGTCTACTGGAAGATCCCGAAGTTCCCGAGCAGCCACCACAGCAGGATGAAGATCAGGATCGTGCTGAAGCAGCCGCCGCCCAGTTTCTTGGCGCCGTAGCCGGCCGCCAGGCCGCGGAGTAGCTTGCTCATATGTCCATCCTAGCTTCCATGGTCGGCGTTGTGCCGGCCACGGCGCGATTGTCCGCGGGGGTACGATCGGGCCGTGAGCGCCGGCTACGGCAGCCAGAGCATGGTCGCGCCGCTCCGGCGGGTGGTGGTCAAGAGCCCGCGCGCGGCGTTTTGCCCGCCGGAGCGGATCGCGCGCGAGTGGCGGGCGCTCGGCTTCGCCGCGGCGCCCGACCTCGACCGTGCCTGCGCGGAGCACGACGCCCTCTGCGCGCGGCTCGAGGACGCCGGGGCCGAGGTGCTCGCGTTGCCGGAGTCGCCGGCCACCACGCTCGACTCGATCTACGTCCACGATCCGGGCCTGGTCACCGACCGCGGCGCGGTCGTCTTCCGGACCGGCAAGCCTCAGCGGCGCGGGGAGGGACCGGCGCTGGCCGCGGCGCTCGCGTCCTGGGGCGTTCCCGTGCTCGGCGAGGTGGGCGGAGAGGCGACCATGGAAGGCGGCGACACGTTGTGGCTCGACGCGCGCACGCTGGTGGTCGGCCGCGGCTTCCGCACCAACGCGGCCGCGGTCCCGCAGGTGCGCGCGCTGCTCGCGCCGGGCGGGATCGAGGTGGTCGAGGTCCACCTGCCGTATTGGGACGGGCCCGAGCCGCTGCTGCACCTGCAGTCGGTGATCAGTCTGCTCGACCACGACCTCGCGCTCGTGCACCGGCGTCCCCTGCCGCAGCCGCTGTTCGAGATGCTCGACGCGCGCGGGTTCGAGCTGATCGACGTCCCGCCAGACGAATACGACGCGCTCGGCTGCAACGTGCTGGCGGTGGCGCCGCGCCGCGCGCTGATGCTGTCGGGCCTGCCGCGGACGCGCGCGCGGCTCGAGGCGGCGGGTTGCGACGTGCGCACGTTCGACGGCGAGGAGATCGCGCGCAAGGGCCACGGCGGCCCGACCTGCCTGACGCGCCCGGTGCTCCGGCGCTAGCGGACCGCGCGCGACCGTGCGGGCGCGGCTAGCCCTTCTCCACCCAGTTCAGGGACCGCTGCACGGCCTTCTGCCAGCCCTTGAACAGCGCCTCGCGCCGCAGAGGGTCGAGCCGGGGCGTGAACTCGCGGTCCAGCGCCCAGTTCCGCGTCACGTCCGCGGTGTCCTTCCAGTAGCCGACGGCCAGGCCGGCGAGGTAGGCGGCGCCGAGCGCGGTCGTCTCGGCCACCACCGGGCGCCGCACCGGCACGCCGAGGAGGTCGGCCTGGAACTGCAGCAGCTCGTTGTTGGCGGCGGCGCCGCCGTCCACCTTGAGCTGCGCGAGCTGGATGCCCGCGTCGCGCTGCATCGCGTCGAGCACGTCGCGCGACTGGTAGGCCATGGACTCGACCGCTGCCCGCGCCACGTGGCCGATGGTCGTGCTGCGCTCGAGGCCCACGATCACCCCGCGCGCGTAGGGGTCCCAGTACGGAGCGCCGAGGCCGACGAACGCCGGCACCAGGTAGACGCCGCCCGCGTCCGGCACCGTGGCGGACACCGCCTCGACCTGCGAGGACGTCGCGATCGCCTTGAGCCCGTCGCGCAGCCACTGCACGACGGCGCCCGCGATGAACACGGACCCTTCGAGGCAATACGTCACCTGGCCGCCGAGCTTCCAGCCGACCGTGGTGAGCAGGCCGTTCTTCGAGGGCACCGGCTCGCGGCCGGTGTTGAGGAGCATGAAGCAGCCGGTCCCGTAGGTGTTCTTCGCGCTGCCGGGCTCGAAGCAGGCCTGCCCGAACGTGGCTGCCTGCTGGTCCCCGGCCGCGCCCGCGATCCGGATCGGCCCGCCGAACAGGTCGGCCGACGTCTCCCCGTACACCTCGCTCGACGAGCGCACCTCCGGCAGCATCCGGCGGGGCACGCCCAGCGCGCGCAGGAGGTCGTCGTCCCAGTCGAGCTTGTGGATGTCGAACATCAGCGTGCGGCTCGCGTTGCTCACGTCGGTGACGTGGCAGCGCCCGCCGGTGAGCCGCCAGATCAGGAACGTGTCCACGGTGCCGAAGAGCACCTCGCCCTTCTCGGCGCGCGCGCGCAGGCCGGGCACGGTGTCGAGCAGGTGCTTGACCTTGGTGCCGGAGAAGTAGGCGTCCACTACCAGCCCCGTGCGCTGCTTGAACATCGCCTCGTGGCCGGCCTGCTTCAGCGCCTCGCAGATCGGGGCGGTGATGCGGCTCTGCCACACGATCGCGTTCGCCACCGGCTGGCCGGTGGCGCGGTCCCAGAGGACGGTGGTCTCGCGCTGGTTCGTGATCCCGATGGCGGCCACGTCACCCGCGCCCGCGCCCGCCTTGCGCAGCGCCTCGCGCGCGACCGCGAGCTGGGACGACCAGATCGCCTCCGGGTCGTGCTCGACGTGGCCGGGGCTCGGGAAGATCTGGGGGAACTCCTGCTGCGCGGCCGCCACCGCCCGCCCGTCGCGCCCGAACACGATGGCGCGGCTGGAGGTCGTGCCCTGGTCCAGGGCGAGGACGTAGGGGCCGCTCACGCCGCCTCCTGCGCGCTCGCGCCGCCCTGGGGATGGTTCTTCGCGATCAGCACGTCGTAGATCCACCCGCCCAGCACGGCGCCGATGCACGGCCCGACGATCGGCACCCACCACCAGTGGTTGCCGGCGCGGAAGACCTCGCCGCCCCAGCCGAACAGCGCGGTGAAGAGGCGCGGGCCGAAGTCGCGCGCCGGGTTGATGGCGTACCCGGCGTTGAAGCCGAACGTCATGCCGATCACCACCACCAGCGCGCCCACCAGCACCGGCGTCAGCGTGGACTCCGGCGCGAGGTTCTGCCGGTCCGTGAGCGCGAAGATCACGAGGATCAGCAGCGCGGTGCCGACGATCTGGTCCACCAGCCCGCCCGGGATGCTGAGGAACGGCTGGGGGTACGTGGCGAAGATGCCGGCGGTGGCCTGCGCGCCCGCCACCTGCCGCACGCCGCCGTCGTAGTGGTCGAACGCCTCGCGGTAGGTGAGCCAGACCACGAGCGAGGCGGTGAACGCTCCGGCCACCTGGGCCGCGACGTAGGCCGGCACCTTCCGCCAGGGGAACCCGCGCAGGACGGCCGCGGCGAGGGTCACGGCGGGGTTGAGCTGGCCGCCGGAGACCGTCCCCGCCACGTACACCGCGAGCGTGACCGCGATGCCCCAGGCCAGGTTGATCGAGAGGTAGCCGCCGTTCTTCTCGCCGCTCAGCACCACCTGCGCCACCACGCCGGCGCCGAACACGATGAGGACGAACGTGCCGAGGAACTCCGCCGCGGCCTCGCGCGCGGTGCCTTTCAACATGCGGGCGCCTCCTCCGGGAGCGGGAAAGGCGCGACACTACGCCGCGCGAAAGGCCCGCGTCAAACGCGCGACGGCCGCGCTCGCGGCGCGGTCAGGGAGCGCCGGGGACGGCGATCTCCAGGCCCGCGGCCTCTCCCTGCAGGCGCGCCTCGCCCTGCCAGCGGAGCAGGTCGGGCCCGGGAACCAAGCCCTCGCCCAGCCGGAACAGCCGGTTCACGCGCGTGAGCCTCGCCCACCCGGCGCCGGCGGGCAGGGGCGCCTCGCCCTTGCGCGGCGGGCGGGTGTGCGCGCGCAGCCGGAGCGCCCGCACGCTGGCCCCGGCCGGCAGCGCGGCCGCCGCGCGAAAGCAGCCGCCCCGGCTCACCCGGAAGCGCGCGTCGCCGCCGTCGGACGCCACCCACTCCGTGGCGCCGGGCCCGACCGCCACGTCGAAGGCGAGCTGCGCGTCGTGGACGTCCGCGCATCCCTCGAGGAACACGTACCGGCCCGGGTCGGCGACCGTCCCCGAGCCCAGCGGCGCGCTCTCGGCCACCCGGCCCTCGCGCCGGACCTCCTCCGCCATCACGCGGTAGGTCCACGGATGCGCGTCCATCACCGCCTCCCGGGAGACCCCACGCAGGTCCGCGCGCTCCGGCGCCGGCCGGTACCGCCGCCGGGTCGGGCCTCGGTCCGCCACCATGTTGTTGTCGGTCACCACCCATAAGAGAGGATGGCGGCCCTCGCGCCGCCCGCGGAACGGCGTGATCCGGTGCTCCCGGCCCTGGTAGGTCTCTTCGACGATCACGCCGGCCGTGTCGAGCACGACCGCGTACATCAGCTCGATGTCCGTCAGCCGGCCCCAGGTCGCCATCAGCCGGTCGGCGGGAGTGCCGCCGTCCTCGTGACTGAAGATCACGGTGTAGAGAAGGCGCGTGCGCCCGCCCCCGGCGGGCTCGGACTCGTAGTACATCAGAAGCGGCACGTCCGTGAAGCGCCCGACCGCGTTGGCGCGCTGGAGCAGGATCGGCGCGTGCGCCAGCGCCGCCGCCTCCGCCGCCTCGGGCAGCACGGGCCGGAGCAGGGCGTCCACGGTCAGCGCGCCGGCGCCGGGGGCCGAGAGCGCGTCGCGGGTGACCTCCACCCGGTGCGTGCCGGCGCCGAGCGGGCCGAGCAGCACGCGGTAGGTGGCCGGGCCGCGCCCCTGCGTCAGCGGCACGTCCTGCGAATAGCGCCCATCCACGTGGACCGCGAGCACCGCCGCCTCGCGGCCAGGCTCGCCCCAGGAGCAGGCTTCGCAGGTCACCGTGAGCGCGGCCAGGACCTCGCCGCCCTCGGCGACCGGGAAGGACGCTGCGTAGAGCGGCCGGGAGCCGGCGTCTGGGCCAGGAGGACGGTGCGCGCAGCCGAGGCCCGCCAGGGCCGACAGGGCCAGTCCGGCGGCTCGCCCGCGGCGGGAGAGCCGTCGGGAAGCGGACATCGCGTGCGGCACTGTACCGCACTCGCCCGCGCCGCGGATCGCGGCGGGGTGATTTGACAGCGGTTGCAGGCGCGGCTACTGTCCCTCCCCATCCGAGGTAAGACCCCGTGTCCGACGGCAACGTGCCCGTCCGAACGCCACCCACTCCCCCGAGGAGCAGAACCATGAAGCGAATCCTGCAGGCCATCGCGGTCGTCGTGTGCGCGGCGAGCGCCGTTCAGGCGCAGGTGGACCGCGCCACGCTCACCGGCGAGGTGCGCGACTCCTCCGGCGCCACGATCGCCGGCGCGTCGGTGTCGGTGACCAACGCCGCCACCAACGTGGTCACCCGCGTCCGGACGACCGGCGACGGCAACTACCTGGCGCCCAACCTGGCCCCGGGCCAGTACCTCGTCGAGGCCGAGGCCCCGGGGTTCCAGAAGTTCGCGCAGGCGGTCATCCTCGAGGTCGGGCAGCGGGCGCGCCTCGACATCACGCTCGGGGTCGGCGGGCTCGCGGAGACGGTGACCGTGGAGGCGCCGATACGCCTGCTGAACACGGAGCAGGCGGCGGTGGGCACCGTGATCGACCAGAACGCGGTGGCCAACCTGCCGCTGGCCATCCGGAACTGGGACGACATGCTGGCGCTGGTGGCCGGCGTGCAGGGGGACCGCTACAGCGAGGAGGGTGGCGCCACCGCGCTCGGGCGCACCGGAGGCGTGAACGTCCACGGGAACCGGTCGCTCCAGAACAACTTCCTGCTCGACGGCGTGGACAACAACTCGATCTCCACCAACGTCCAGGAGCTCTCCGCGCAGGTGTCGCGCCCCTCGATCGACGCGATCGAGGAGTTCAAGGTCGTGACCAGCCCGTACTCCGCGGAGTACGGGCGCTCGCCCGGCGCGGCGATCTCGGTGACCACCAAGTCCGGCACCAACGCCTTCCACGGCGCTCTCTACGACTACTACCGCGACGAGCGCTTCGACTCGAACTCCTATTTCAACGAGGACTTCCGCACCGAGCGCGGGCTCGCCCCCCTGCCCAAGTTCGCCAACGACCAGAACCAGTTCGGCGCGAACCTGGGCGGGCCGATCGTCAAGGACAAGGCGTTCTTCTTCGCCGACTACGAGGGCACCCGCATCACGCGCGGCGTCACCCGCATCACGAACATACCGACGATGGACCAGCGCCGCGGCATCTTCACGGGGACCGTACGCGACCCGCTCACCGGCCAGCCCTTCCCCGGCAACGTGATCCCCGCGAGCCGGATCGACCCCGTGGCCCGGGCCATCTTCGACCTGCTGCCGGAGCCGAACACCCCCGGCGCCAACAACTACACGCGCCCGGACGCGGTCATCACCGACGACGCGGACCGCCTGCTCGGACGGGTGGACGTGCGCCTCACGGACAGCGACAACATGTTCGCGCGCTACATCTACACCACGCGCACGCGCGTGCTGCCCGGCTGGTTCGGCGGGATCATCGACGGGACCTCGAGCTCCGCTCTGGCCGACCAGGGCATGAAGTCGCACGGCCTGGTCGCCGGCTGGACGCGGATCCTGTCCCCCTCGATCGTGAACGAGTTCCGCTTCTCGTTCATCAAGGCCGATTCCGACCTGGTGCAGCTGCCCTTCGGCCAGGACCCGCCCGCGGCGGCGAAGGTGCCCGGCGTGCCCGAGAACCCGCTGTTCAGCGGCGGGGTCACCGGCATGACCATCGTCGGCTTCTTCGGGGGAGGCGCGCGGATCGGGTCGCCGGATTTCTCGCCGAAGTTCCAGCACACCCGCCAATACGAGTTCCTGAACACGCTCTCCTGGCTCAAGGGCGACCACCAGTTCAAGTTCGGCTTCAACGTCCTCGCCCCGATGAAGAACGAGTACATGGACGTGCCCGGGATGCGCGGGAACCTCGGGTTCCGCGCCACGTTCACCGGCAACGCGGTGGCCGACTTCCTGCTCGGCTACGTGTCCGACTCCCTCCTCACCACGCCGTGGGTGGTGGACCAGCGGCACTGGGCGACGTCGTTCTTCGTCCAGGACGACTGGAGGGCCAGCTCGAAGCTGACCGTGAACCTGGGCCTGCGCTACGACTTCATCACCCCGGCCCTCGAGGCCCAGAACCGGCAGGCGAACTTCGACCCGGCGACCGGGACGCTCGTCCAGGCGCAGGACGGCTCGCTCGAGGACCGCGGGCTGGTCAAGCCGGACACGAACAACTTCGCGCCGCGCGTCGGCCTCGTCTACCAGCTGAGCGACAGCATGGTCCTGCGGGGTGGCTACGGGATCTTCTACAACCTGTTCGACCGGATCGGCAGCGAAGACCAGATCGCCCTGAACCCCGGGAGTGGGCTGGTCAGCCTTTCGCCGCCCACCGCGACCCTGGCCAGCGGGCCCCTGTTCCTCCTGCGCAACGGCTTCCCGGCCGGCTACCTCGACCCGGCGCGGATCGACCTCTCGCGCGCCGTGCTGCGCGGCGCCGACCGCAACTCGGAGAAGGCGCTCATCCACCAGTTCAGCGTGGGCGCGCAGAAGACC
>DATBIZ010000322.1:0-2013 GCA_036556645.1 Vicinamibacteria bacterium
CGTGTGCCCGGTCCAAAGGACTGGGGAAGAGGACATGACCAGGAAGCTCGACAGGTTGGCCCGCCGGGCCGCGGCGGCGATGGGCGCCGGGACGCTCGCGCTCCTCGCGGTGCTCACCGGCATGGACCGGGCACGGGAGCGGTCCGAAGCGCTCGAGGCGGCGCCGGTCGAAGCCGTCGCGGTGACCGAGGCCGCCTCCGGCCAGGACTGGGACCTCGCGAACCTGGACCACCCACAGGTGGACTACTGGGTGCGCCGGTTCCAGACCGACAAGCGCGACGACTACCGCGCCTGGCTCGCGCGGATGGGCCGCTACGCCTCCACGATCTCCACCGCGCTGCGCGACAAGGGCATGCCGCAGGACCTCGTGTACCTGGCCATGATCGAGTCCGGCTTCAACCCGACCGCCTACTCGCACGCGCACGCCGCCGGCATCTGGCAGTTCATCAAGGAGACCGGCATGCGCTACGGACTCGACATCAACCGCGCCGTGGACGAGCGCAACGACCCGGTGAAGGCCACCGAGGCGGCCCTGCGCTACCTGGGCGACCTCCACGAGAGGTTCGATTCGTGGTACCTCGCCGCGGCGGCCTACAACACGGGAGAGAACCGCATCGGCCGCATCATGCGCGAGGAGACGGGATCGGAGCGCGGCACCGACGCGGACTACTACCGCATCTGGAGCCGGCTGCCGCGCGACACGCGCGACTACGTTCCGGCCATGATCGCGGCCGCGCGCATCGCCAAGGACCCGGCGACCTACGGCTTCGAGGACGTCGAGCCGCTGGCCCCGTGGGCCTTCCAGGAGGTGGTGGCCAGGCCCGCCACCCCGCTCGCGAAGCTCGCGAAATCGGTGGGGACGACGGTGAAGGAGCTGAAGAGCCTGAACCCGCACCTGAAGCTGGACCGCACGCGCAACGACGAGGACATGGTCGTGCGCGTGCCGGACGTCCTGAATGCCGACTGACAAGGAGACACGAGCGATGTTGGCACGACGGATTGGCGTGATGGCCGTGGGTACGGGCCTCCTCGCCGGGGGCGGCCTCTGGCTGCACCAGCGGGCGGAGGCCAAGGACCGGCCCGCCTACCGGCTGGTGGCGGTGGAGCGCGGCGACCTCGAGGTGCTGGTCTCCGCGACCGGCGCCCTGGCCGCGGTGCGCACCGTGCAGATCGGCACCCAGGTCTCGGGCCAGCTCGCGGAGATCCACGTGGACTACAACGACCGCGTGAAGAAGGGCCAGCTCCTCGCCCGCATCGACCCCACGCTCGCCCACCAGGCGGTGGCCGATGCGCAGGCGACGCTGTCCCGCGCGCTCGCGGAGCAGCAGGCCGCGCGGCAGGAGGAGCAGCGCCACCGGCTGCTGGTGCAGGAAGGCCTGCTCGCCCCGAGCGCGTTCGAGCCGATGCAGACCCGCCTCGCGGTGGCGAAGGCGGCCGTCACCTCGGCCCGCGTGGCGGTACAGCGCGCGCAGCAGAACCTCGCCTACACCGAGATCCGCTCCCCGATCGACGGCGTGGTGGTCGAGCGCAACGTGGACGTGGGCCAGACCGTGGCCGCCAGCCTGTCCGCGCCCCAGCTCTTCCTGATCGCGAACGACCTCTCGCGCATGCAGATCGTGGTCTCCGTGGACGAGAGCGACATCGCCTCGATCCAGGAGGGGCAGCGGGCGCGGTTCACGGTGCAGGCGCGGCCGCGCGAGCGGTTCGACGGGCGCGTGGAGCAGGTGCGCCTGCAGTCCACCACGCTCGAGAACGTCGTCAGCTACGGCGTGGTGGTCAGCGTGGAGAACCCCGAGGGCAAGCTGCTGCCGGGCATGACCGCGCGCGTCGAGTTCCTGGTGGACGCGGCCTCGGACGTGCTCAAGGTGCCGAACGCGGCGCTGCGGTTCCGCCCGGAAACGGCGAGCGGCGGCACGCCCGCGAGCCCCGCGCCCCGCGCCGCGCGCGCGCGCGGCGAGCGGCCGGCGGCGCAGCTCTGGACGCTCGAGAACGGGACCCCTAAGCCGCTCACCG
>DATBIZ010000323.1:0-2732 GCA_036556645.1 Vicinamibacteria bacterium
GGCGTCGAGCGGCACCAGTCGGGCGACATCCTGGGGGCGATCGAGGCCTACAGCGACGCGCTCGCCCAGGAGCCCGGCCGCGTGGACGCCCGCTCGAACCTGGGCGCCGCCTACGTGCGGCTCGGCCGGTACGAGGACGCGGTCCGCGAATACCGGCTGGCGCTCCAGGGCGAACCGGGGCACGCCGGCGTCCGCTTCAACCTCGCTCTTGCGCTGTACAAGTCGGCGCAGGTGGGGGAGGCTGCCGAGGAGCTCGGGCGCGTGCTCCAGGTCGAGCCGGGCCACAAACAGGCGCTGCTCGTGCTCGCGGATTGCCGCCTGCAGCAAGGAGACGACGCCGGCGTGGTGGCGCTGCTCGAGCCGCACGAAGGCGCGCTCGCGGACGACCGCCTCTTCAGCTACCTGATGGGGACGGCCCTCCTGCGCCGGAACGAGTTCCTGCGCGGCCAGGCCTACATCGACCGGCTGTTCAAGGAGGGCGACACCGCCCCGGTCCGGCTGCTGATGGGCATGGCCCACCTGCGCAAGGGCGATGCCCGCGCCGCGATTCCCGAGCTGGAGCGCGCGGTCGCGCTCGACCCGAAGCTGCCCACCGCGCACAGCATCCACGGGCGGGCGCTGATGGACGCGGGCCGCCGCACCGAGGCCACCGAGGCGTTCCGGCGCGAGCTGGCCCACAACCCGAACGATTTCGAGTCGAACCTCTATCTCGGGTTGCTGCTCAAGGACGAGAACCGCCTCGACGAGTCCCTCGATCACCTGAGGAGGGCCAGCCGCCTGCGCGCGCAGGACCCGCGCGTGCTGTACGGCCTGGGCAGCCTGCACCTCTCCGCCGGGCGCGTGGAGGAGGCAGAGAAGGCGCTCCAGGCGGTCACCGCCGCGGTGCCGGACTACCTGC
This sequence comes from Vicinamibacteria bacterium, assembly GCA_036556645.1. GTDB lineage: Bacteria > Acidobacteriota > Vicinamibacteria > Fen-336 > Fen-336 > DATKEG01. The sequence goes on from DATBIZ010000323.1 coordinate 899, forward strand.
AGGCGCACGTGCTGCTGGCGATGGTCTATTACCGCCAGAAGAAGAAGGACCTGGGCGACCGCGAGAAGGAGATCGCCGACCGGCTCCGGCGCGAGCGGCAGGCGCAGGAGAGCGGGGCCAGCGATGCGCTGGGGCCCGCCTATCGCGGCGAGGAGCTGCCGCCGGAGCCCGCGGTGAAGAAGCCGGATGGCGCCAGTGGGGCGCCGCGCGACGAGGGTGCGCGCCGGTGACCGGCATGCGGTGCCGCGCGGCCGCCGCCGCCCTGGCCGCGACCGTTCTGCACGCGCCCCTGGCCGCCGCCCCGCCGGCCTCGGCGCCGGCGCGCAAGCCGCCGGCCGCGCGCCCGGCCGCGGCTTCCTTCGAGGAGCTGGCCCGGAAGGGCGAAGAGGCCAAGAACGCCGGGCGGTACGACGAGGCGATCGAGATCTATGGCCAGGCGCTGGCCCTGAAGCCGGACTGGCTCGAAGGCCGGTTCGTCCTCGGGATGATGCTCTACGACAACGACCGCCACGCCGAAGCGCGTGACGAGTTCCGCCGGCTGGCGCAGCAGCAGCCGAAGAACGGCATGGTCCTGGCGCTGAAGGGCATGTCCGAGTTCCGCCTGAAGAACCACGAGCGCGCCCTGAACGAGCTCCAGGCCGCGCGCGACCTCGGCATCCCGAACCAGGACGTGTTCTGGGTCGCGAGCTACACCGCGGCCATCCTGCTCAACCGCATCGAGCAGTACGAGTCGGCCTTCGAGATCCTGCGCGAGTTCGCGCGCAACGACCGCGACACCCTGCCCGTCATCGAGGCGTTCGGCCTGAGCCTCCTGCGCATGCCCTTCCTGCCCAGCGAGGCGCCCGCGGACCGGCGGGAGATGATCCTGATGGCCGGCCGCGCCGGGTACCACCAGGCCAAGGGCCGCACCACCACGTTTGGCCGGCAGGCGTTCGAGGAGCTGGTCTCGCGGTACCCGAATGCGCCCAACGTGCACTACGCGTACGGCGTGCACCTGCTCACCGACGCGCCCGACCAGGCGCTCGAAGAGTTCAAGCGCGAGCTGCGGTCTTCGCCGACACACACGCACGCGATGCTCCAGATCGCCTACGAGCTGATCAAGCAGGGGAAGCCGGAGGAGGCGAAGCCCTACGCCGAGCAGGCCACCCAGCTGGCGCCGAACCTGTTCGCCGCGCACAACGCGCTCGGACGCGCGCTGCTCGATACCGGCGAGGTCGAGCGCGCGATCCAGCACCTGGAAGCGGGGATGAAGCTGGCGCCCGAGAGCCCGGAGGTCCGCTTCTCGCTGGCGCGTGCCTACGCGCGGGCGGGACGCGCCGAAGATGCGGCCACGCAGCGGGCCGAGTTCCTGCGCCTCGACAAGCAGCGGCGCGCCGCCAAGCCATCGCCGCCTCCGATCGGCGGCGTGCAGCCCGAGGTGGAAAACTAGTCCGGCGCCCTACTTCTTCTTCAGGGCGGCCAGAAGGGCCTTCGCGGTCTCCACGTTCGCCGGCACCTGGCCGGTCATGGCCAGGTACTTCTCCAGCAGGCCCACGGCCTCGGCCACCTTGTTGCGACCCACGGCCACGGTGGCGAGGTGGAAGAGAGGCTCGGGGTTGGCCGGGTCGAGGGCCGCCGCCTTCTGGAACGCCGCTTCGGACTCGACCGTCTTCCCTGCGTTGGACGTGGTCAGCCCCAGCGCGTACTGGAACTTCGCATCCTGCTCGAATGCAGGCGCCGCGGCGAGCAGGCCCGCGGCGGCCTCGCCGACGCGCCCGTCCAGCTCCCGGACCGCAGCCAGCGCGATGAAGGAGTCGCTCTTGGCGGGCTCCAGCTCCGTCACCCGCTTGTAGGC
>DATBIZ010000324.1:0-5516 GCA_036556645.1 Vicinamibacteria bacterium
GCGCGAGGCGGCGTTCCGGGAGCCGCCGGCCGGCGTCGGCCTCGACCGCACGCGGCGCATGGTGCGGGCGGCGGTGCAGGCCGCGCGCGATCAGCGCACCGCCGACGCCGACCGCCTGGTGCTCGACGCCTACCTCCAGGGCTTCGAGCCGCTCGAGCCGCGCCTGCGCTCGCGCGACCCGCGCGGCACGCTGGACGTGGAGACCGGGTTCCGCGACCTGCGGGCCGCGCTGCTGGCCGGCGACGTGGCCACCGCCCAGGCCCGCGCCTCCTCCCTCGACGACCGCATCGCGCGCCTGGGCGGCCAGCGCGCGATCGTGCCCGCGCTCGGCGCCTTCCTCATCTATTTCCGCGAGGGGATCGAGGCCGCCCTGCTGGTCGGCGCGCTGCTGGCCGGCGTGCGGCGCCTCGGCCGGCCCGAGGCCGCGCGCTACATCCACGCCGGCTGGATCACGGCGATCCCGGCCGGCATCGCCACCTGGTGGGCGCTCGAGCGCATCGTCTCGCTGGGCGCGGACCAGCGCGAGCTGGCGGAAGGCGTGGTGGCCCTCCTCGCCGCGGCCGTGCTCTTCTCGGTCAGCTTCTGGCTGATCTCGCGGGCCGAGTCGCGCCACTGGATCGGTTACCTGCGCGAGCGGCTCGAGACGACGCTGACCCGCAAGCGCCTGCTCGTGCTGGCGGGGCTCTCGTTCCTGGCCGTGTACCGGGAAGCCGCGGAGACCGTGCTCTTCACCCAGGCGCTGCTCTTCGATGCCGAGGGACGCCGCGGCGAGGTGTGGGCCGGCGCGCTGGGCGGGCTCCTGGTGGTGGGGGCGGTCGCGCTCGTGATGGGCCGCGCGGCGCTCCGCCTTCCCCTGGGCCCGTTCTTCGCGGTCTCCGGCGCGCTGCTCTGCGCGCTCGCGATCTCGTTCGCGGGATCTGGGATCTACGAGCTGGTCGCGGCCGGCTACCTGCCGCCGCGTCCGGTCTCGTTCCCCGAGGTGCCGTGGATGGGCATCCACCCGGACCTGACCGGGCTGCTCGTGCAGCTCGCGATCGTGGGCGTGGTGGCCGGCGCCGCGCTGCTGACGCTGTGGAAACGTCCCCGGCCGTCCTGACCGTCCTCGGCAAGCCGGACTGCCACCTCTGCCACGTGATGGCGGACGCGGTGCGCCGCGCGATCGCCGGGCTCGACGCCGCGCTGGTCGAGCGCGACGTGCGCGACGACCCCGACGCCTACGCCCGCTACCGGTACGAGATCCCCGTCCTCCTCCTGGGCGCCACCGAGCTCGCGCGGCACCGCGTGGACGAGGGCGAGCTGCGCGCCCGCCTCCTCTCGCTCGGCATCCTTCCCCGCTAGCCGCCCGCGACGTCCACCCTGACGGGCTTGACAGCCCGATCGGTAAGCATTAACTTACCGTTAGTGATGGCTTACGAAGAGGCGCTGCAGGCCCTCGCCGACCCCACGCGCCGCGCGATCTTCGAGCGGCTGCGCAAGGGGCCGCTGCCGGTCGGCCGCGTGGCCGAAGGCCTGCCGGTCAGCCGGCCCGCGGTGTCCCAGCACCTGCGCGTGCTAAAGGACGCGGGCCTGGTCGGTGAACGGAAAGAGGGCACCCGGCGCGTGTACAGCGTCGAGCGGCACGGGCTGGTCGAGCTGCGCCAGTACCTCGAGCGGTTCTGGCGCGACACGCTGGGCGCGTTCAAGGCCGAGGCGGAGCGAGGACGGAGGTGAAGGTGATGGACGCGGGGCGGGAGAGCGGGATCGAGGCGCTGCGCGCGTCGGTGACGGTGGCGCGGCCGCCGGCCGAGGCGTTCGAGGTGTTCACGGCGGGGATCGCGCGCTGGTGGCCGCTGCGCTCCCACTCGATCGGAGAGGCGCGCGCGGCCTTCTGCGCGATCGAGCCGCGGGTCGGCGGCGAGGTCTACGAGGTCCGCGACGACGGCCAGCGGTTCTCCTGGGGACGCGTGCTCGTCTGGGAGCCGCCGCACCGGCTGGTGATGAGCTGGCACCCCGGCCGGCCGCTGGCGGTCGCGCAGGAGGTCGAGGTGCGCTTCACGCCCGAAGGGGGCGGCACGCGCGTGGACCTGGAGCACCGCGGCTGGGAGAAGCTCGGCGAGGAGGCCGCGGACGCGCGCGCGAGCTACGAGGGGGGCTGGCGCACGGTGCTGGGCACGCACTTCGCGGGGGCGTTCGACCGGAGGGGAGCATGAACATCGTGGCGGCGGTGGCGGCGGCGTGGCTGGAGGCGCTCGGCGCGGCCGCGGGCGCGGGCGAACGCATCCTGCGCACCGAGATCGTGGTGGAGGGGCCGGTCGAGCAGGTCTGGCGCGCCTGGGCGACCGAGGAGGGCGTGCGCACGTTCTTCGCGCCGGCAAGCCGCATCGAGCCGCGCGTGGACGGCGCCTACGAGATCCTCTTCTTCCCGGAGGCGCCGCCGGGACGGCGCGGGGCCGAAGGCGCGCGCCTGCTGGTGCTGGAGCCGCCGACGCGCATCGCGTTCACCTGGGACGCGCCACCCCACCTGCCCCGGATCCGCGGACAGCGCACGATCGTGTACGTGGACCTCGCGCGCATGGACGAGCGCCGCACGCGCCTGCGCTTCACGCACCTCGGCTGGGGACGGGGCGCGGACTGGGACCAGGCCTACGAGTACTTCGACCACGCCTGGAGCGCGGTCGTGCTGCCGCGGCTGCGGGAGCGCTTCGCGCACGGCCCGATCGACTGGGCGCGCGTGCCGAAGCTCGCGCCGGTGGCGCGCACGCTGAAGGCCGAGCTGACGGACGGCCGCTAGCGCGTCTGCTCCTGCCCGCCTGCCAGCCTAGAGGAAGCGCGAGGCGACCAGCAGCACGAGCAGCGCACCCGGGATCACGCCGCCCCAGCGGCGGTCGCGCGCCGTCGGCAGGTCGCAGGCGTCGATGAAGCCGACCCGCGCGGGCGCGGCGGTGGCGCGGCCGCGCCACGCGTCCGTCCAGGCCCCGAGCCGGCGGCGCAGCGCCAGGCCGAGCGCGGTGGCCATGGTCAGCGCGAGGCCGGCGTGGTCCGACGCGTCGCGCCCGTATACGAGCCGCACGACCGGCTGCCGCGGCACCACCATCATCAGGGCCGGGGAGAGCAGGTAGGGCCCGTCCGCGCCCTCCGCGCGCCAGCGCGGGTGGTAGGAGGCGCGCACGAGCACCGGATGGCCGAGCCGGTTCGTGCGGAAGGTGATGGCCTCGGGCGCGACCGTCTCCTCGCTCGTCTCCGCTCCCGGCCCGAGCGGGACGAGCGGCAGCGGATCGGATGGCGTGGCGGTGGTGGCGAAGCGCGGGTCGTCGGTGAACACGAGGTGCGCGGGCGGGAGCGGCTTGCGCGTGAACCACTGCCACGCCTTCTCGCGCCAGCCCGCCCGCTCCGTCCGCACCGGCGCGAAGGCCAGCGGCTCCACCATCCGTACGGGGAACCGGGCACGGAACACCTCGTACGGCGGCATGCTGAAGAGCGGCGTCACATCGTTCCGCGCGCGCAGCGCGGTGGTGAGCTGGGGGCTGACCGCGACCACGTCGCGCGCGCCGAACAGGCGCAGGTGGTCCAGCGCGGCGTCGGGGTCGAAGGTCGAGTAGGTCCGGCTGCGGAACGGGTTCGGGGAAGAGGCGCCGAGCTCGGAGGCCAGGTAGTAGACGAAGTGCGTCTGCAGGCTGGCCTGGTTGTACACGCCCTCGAGCGTGGGGCGGCCCGTGAAGTGCGGCAGCGTCTCGTACATGCGGATCGAGCCGGCCCGCTCGTGCACCGCGCCGTATTCGACGGCGACGCGGCCTTCGCCCTTCTCCTCCGCCAGCCGCCGGCTCAGCTCGTGGAACGCGGGCCACAGCTCCTTCGCCTCGAGGCCGGTGTAGTTCCATTCCAGCCACGCCCGCAGCACGCGCGAGCGGCCGTCGCCGTGCACGATCGCCAGCAGCACGAGACCGAGCGCGGCCGCCTCGGGAGCGGCCAGCGCGCCCAACGCGACGGCGATGGAGGCGGCGCCCAGCAGCGTCAGCGCCAGGTGCGCGAAGGGCACGAAACGCACGTCGATGATGCCGAGCGCGGGCCCGGCCGCGGCCAGGCACGCGCCCACGAGCGCGGAGTGCGCGAGGAACAGCAGCCGGTGGTCCGCCCCACCCGCGCGGCGGCCCCACACCAGCGTGGCCACGACTCCGGCGATCGCGGCCGCGAACAGCGGCCACAGCAGCGGCGGGAACAGGTTGCGCCAGGAGACCGTGATCCACGCGTCGTCGTAGGGCGTCGTCCAGCCCCAGCTCGCAAGCAGCGGCAGCAGCCAGAACGCGGCGAGCCCGAAGGCGGCGGCGGCCAGCGTGGCCAGCCAGCGCAGCGTGCGCGCCGGCCGGCGCGCCGCGTACAGGAAGAAGGTGGCGGAGAGGCCGGCCCACAGCACCGCGTATCCGTGCGCGAACGCGGTCAGGGCCAGCGCCGCCGCGGGCGCCCACAACGGCCCCCCGCGCGTGTACGCGCGGTAGACGACCCCGAGGAACAGCACGGCGAGGGCGATCCCGTAGGCGTAGGCGAACTCGCCGGTGAGGGTGCTGGCCATCGTGCCGCCCCAGATCGGGTTGTCCTCCACGAAGAGGAAGACCAGGGCGCCGGCCGCCCCGAGCAGGGGGGCCGGGAAGCGGAAGCCGATCAGCCGGAAGGCGGCGTAGACCATGGGCGGCAGCAGGAACACGCCGGCGGCGGTGCCGAGCTTGAACGCGACCGGCATCCCCACCAGCGGCGCCAGCGCGGACATGGCCAGGAACGGCAGCGGGAAGTAATAGAGGAGGAGCGGGTGGCCGAGGTAGGCGCCGGGGTACCAGCCGTGCAGGCGCAGCCTGGGCAGCAGATGCTCGTGGAACCAGGCGAACGTCGGATAGTGGCACGGCGTGTCGCCGCCGGCGGCGACGGTGGGGATGGAGAGCAGCGCCGGCGAGAAGTAGTCGAGGGTCGCGAGCGCGATCAGGGCGAGACCGGCGAGGTCGGCCGCGGCCTGGCGGCGCGTCGTAGACATGCGGAGCCCCGCAGTCTAACCGGCCCGCGGTTGAAGCGCGAGGCGCCCTCGATTAGGCTTCGCCCCGTGAAGGCGGCGCCCCGCGTGCTCGTCGTGGACGACCAGCGGGACATCGTCACGATGCTCCAGCGCGCGCTCACCCGGCACGGGTTCGACATCGACAGCACGACGTCGCCCGACGAGGCGCTGGCGCGCGCGGACACCACCGCCTACGACGCGGCGCTGGTGGACCTGGTGATGCCCGGCCGCGACGGAGCGGCGGTGGCGGCCGGCCTCAGGCAGAGGATCCCGGGGCTACCGGTGGCGGTGATGACCGCCTACCCGCACTCGCCGCTGCTCGTGGAGCTGCAGCGCACCGGGGTCACGATCTTCCACAAGCCGGTCGCGATCGAGGACCTGGTCGACTTCCTGCACTCGAACGTTCCCTGACCGCCGCGCCGGCCACAGCTCCTCGCTCAGCGCGGCCTCGAACGCGGGCAGGTCCTCTCCGAAGGCCGCGCGGAAGTTGGCGGCCCGG
>DATBIZ010000325.1:0-6539 GCA_036556645.1 Vicinamibacteria bacterium
GCTGTTCAACCTCTCCTGGGCGCTCCTCACCGAGGGCGACCCGGGCGCGGCGGGGTTCTTCCTGCGCGACGTGCTCGAGCGCGAGCCGCTCGACGGCCACGCGCGGGTGGTGCTCGTCTGGGCGCTCCGGAAGGCGGGCCAGACCAAGGAAGCCGACGACGCCTGGAAGGGCGTGGTCACGCTGGCGCCGGGTTACGAGGGCCTCGCGCGCGTGGACCTGGGCCGCCGCTTCGAGCGCATCCAGCCCGCCGAACGGCTGCTCGTCCTCTCGCGCGGCAAACGCACGCCGGCGGAGGTGGCGGCGGGGCTGATCGGCAAGGCCGAGCGCCTGGCCGCGACCGGCGACCACGCGGCCGCGGTCCGCGAGCTGGAGCGCGCCGCGTATCTCGACCCGCACGCCGACCGCATCCACATGCTGCTCGCCCGCGCCTACCGGGCGAGCGGACAGGGCGAGCGCGCGATCAACCAGTACATGATGACGCTGTGGGCGCAGGACGACCCCTCGATCCGCGCGGAGATGGCCGCGGTGCTGAAGGAGCTGGGCCGGCACCAGGAAGCGCGCGTGGAGGCGGAGAAGGCGCTGCGGCAGGACCCGCAGAACGAGGTCGCGCGGATGGTGCTGCAGCGCTGACGACGGTCCCGCGCCCTACCGGCACCTCCTGAGCCGGCAGTCGCCCGAGCAGCACTCGTTGTCCCGCGAGCAGCGGGACAGCCTGGGCTTGCACGAGACGTCGAAGCAGCCGCGCGTGTCGTACCGGCACGTGGACGCGTGGCAGGCCAGGGTGCCGCCGTCGAAGCCCAGCGTCGTGCACGAGGCGCCCAGCGACACGCCCGCCTCGCACTGCTCGTCCCCCTCCACGACCCCGTCGCCGCAGGCCGGGACGCAGTCCGCCGCACAGCTCGCCTGGCCTTCCGAGGGGTCGCAGACGCCGTCGCCGCAGAAGCCGCAGTCCGGCCAGCACCGGGTGGTGTTCTCCAGGCCCGTGCAGAGCCCGTCGCCGCAGCGCTCCGGGCAGTCTCCCGGGCAGCTCAGCGCGTCCTCGGTGCCGGAGCACAGGGCGTCGCCGCAGAGCTCGGGACAGTCGGACGCGCAGCGGAGCGGGTCCTCGGTGCTCTCGCAGACCGAGTTGCCGCAGACGCTGCCGCCCGCGCCGTTGTCGAGGCTGGCCACCCGAAACCCGAGCCCGGCGCCCTCGTACCACGGATCGTCGTACTCCAGGATCTGTCCCCGGAGACGGTCCGGGGGGCTGCCCAGGTCCCCGCCGCGGATGGTGCGGTTCTCGAGGATGGCGACGTCCCCGTCGGTCCACTCCGAGACGTTGCCGCCCTGGTCGAAGGTGCCGTTGGGGCTGGGCGAGCCGGGGTAGCTTCCCACGCCGGTGAGGCTCCCGGCGACCCCGCCGCAGTTGGCCGTGTTGGGCGACGCGGTGGGCGTGGAGCAGACGACCAGCGCATCGGTGCCGGTGGGGTAGTCGTAATACGTCGCCGACCCCGGATCGTAGTGGGCCGCCTTGTACCACTCCGCGTCGGTCGGCAGGAAGACCCTGGCCGCGGCGTTGCGCGCCACCAGGGGATTGCTGGGCGTGGGCGTCCCCCCGAGCAGGGTGTAGGCGCCCGTCTCCGTGTCGCCGTCCCCTTGCCCGTTGTGCAGCCAGTTCGCGAAGCGCAGCGCGTCGAAATACGAAACGTAGACCACCGGCGCGTGCTCACGCCCGGGCAGGGCGCCGTACGTGAAGCTCCCCGGGATCCCGTTGCGCGTGATGCCGCCCCAGGTCGCCATCTCGGGGTTGTAGAGGCCAAGCGGGTCGGAGGACGCCTTCGCGTTCAGGAACGCCGCGTACTGCGCGTTCGACACCTCGCGCGTGGCGATGCGGTAGGAGTAAGCGACCGCCCCGAAGCAGCGGCCGGGCCCCTGTGGATCGCAGGCGTTGCCGGGGCTCGCGATCGTCGCCCAGTCGAACGCGACCACCGAGGGAGCTGGACCCTGCGCGTGAGCGGCTGGATCCAGCGGCACACGGAGCGCGAGCCCGAGGAGTGCCGACACGACCGCGAGCGGTCTTCTGGACACGGTGCACCTCGTTCGTTTCGTTGGACGTCCCGCCTCGATTTCGGTGCGGGGTCGGCGTGCATCTCACGTGCCATCGAGAAGCGCGGCCGAATGCGCCTCCGGCGGCGGTCCGCGGCGTTGGCGCTTACGCGGTTCGAAAGACCTTACGTGGATCGAAACCTGCTCGCGGACAGGTGCCCGGTCGGATTGCCGGAACCCGGACCGGGCCCGGCGCGTAGACCGAGCAGGCCTGCAAGCCTGAAGAGGAGAGCCGCGTGGAGAACCTGATCCGTGACCTCTCGCACGGTGTCCGACTGCTGGTGCGGCGGCCCGGGTTCACCGCCGTCGCCGTGGCCTCGCTGGCGCTCGGCGTGGGCCTCAACACGACCCTGTTCAGCGTCGTGAACGCCGTCCTGCTGCGTGACACGCCGGTGCGCGACCCCGGCCGGCTGGCCGAGATCTACTCGAGCCTCAGCGACGACTTCCCGTACCTCACGACGTCCTACCCCGATTACCTGTCCTTCCGCGACGGGGCCGACGCGTTCAGCGGCCTGGCCGCGCACGCCTTCGTGCGCGGCATCCTGTCCACCGGAGGGCAGCCGGCGGTCGTCACCGGGGAAGCCGTCACCGCGAACTACTTCGAGGTGCTCGGCCTCCCGCCCGCGCTCGGGCGCGGCTTCCTGGCCGAGGAGGACGTGGGCGAGGGCCAGCACCCGGTCGTAGTGCTCGGCCACGGCCTGTGGCAGCGCCGCTTCGGCGGGCGAGCGGACGTCGTGGGCGAGGCCGTCGAGCTGAGCGGCGTGAGATACACCGTGGTCGGGGTGGGCCCGCCGGGCTTCGGCGGGATGCTGCCCGGCGTGGAGGCGGAGTTCTGGGTGCCGGTGATGATGGTGGACCGGCTCAGCTTCCAGGGCATGCAGGCCGCCACCGCCCGCGACCCCGGCGCCACCCGCCTGCAGAAGCGCGGCCAGCGCTGGCTGTTCGTGAAGGGCCGGCTGGCCGAAGGCCGCTCCCTCGAGGAGGCGCGCGCGCAGGTCGAGACCATCGCGGCGCGCCTGCGCCAGGACCATCCGGTCACCAACGAGAAGACGCGCGCGTCGGTGCTGGCCGGCGCCGGCGTGCGCTTCCACCCGATGCTCGACGGCTACGTCAAGGCGGCGAGCGCGGTGCTGCTGGCCGCGGTCGGGCTGGTGCTGGCCATCGCCTGCGGCAACGTCGCGAACCTGCTCCTCGCGCGCGGCGCCTCGCGCCGGCGCGAGCTGGCCGTGCGCGCGGCGATCGGCGCCGGGCGGGCGCGCCTCGTGCGCCAGCTCCTGAGCGAGAGCTTCGTGCTGGCCCTGCTCGGCGGCACGGCGGGCGTGCTGATCGCGGGCTGGGCCGGCCGCGTGCTGACGCGGATGCGCGTGGACTGGCTGCCGGTGCCGATCCACTTCGAGTTCCAGCTCGACGCGACCGTGCTCGCCTTCGCCGCGCTGGTCTCGCTGGGCACCACGATGCTGTTCGGCCTGGCGCCGGCCCTGACCGCGTCGCGCCTCGATCTCGTCGCGTCGCTCAAGGCCGACGCCGCCGGCGAAGGGCCGGTGCGCCGCCGCGTGAGCCTGCGCGACGCGCTCGTGGTCACGCAGCTCGCGCTCTCGCTGGTGCTTCTGGTCGCGGGCGCGCTCCTCGCGCGCGGGCTGCTCAAGGCCCGCGGCACCGACCTTGGTTTCGACCCCGCGCCGATCGCCTACCTCGACTTCAACCTCCAGATGAACGGCTACGACCTCGAACGCGCGATGGCGCTGCGCGACCGCGTGCTGGCCGAGGTGCGCGCGCGGCCGGGCGTGGTCGCGGCGGCGGTGGCCTCGCGGCTGCCGCTCGCCCCCGACATCAACATGGAGGGCGTTCGCGTGCGCGGTCATCACGGCCCGCAGGACGACGCCACCCTGGTGGACACGGTGTCGGTCGGATCGGCCTACCTCGACGTGGTCGGAGTGCGGCTCGTCGAGGGACGCGCGATCGGCGAAGAGGACGTCAAGGGTGCTCGCCAGGTGGCCGTGATCAACGAGACGATGGCGCGCCGTTACTGGCCCGGACGGAGTGCCCTCGGCGAGCTCGTCTACACCGAGGGCTTCGAGGAGGCACCCCACGAGGTGATCGGCGTCGTCCGCGATCACAAGGTCCGCTCGGTGGGGGAGGAGCCGCGCGCGTACATGCACGTGCCCATCCGTCCGTCGCAGACGGTGCCGCTCGCCGTGCGGACCACGATGCCCGCGGGGCAGGCGCTTCCGATGCTGCGGGCGGCGGTGCTGGCGCTGGAGCCGCAGATCGTGTTCACCGAGGCCCGTCCGGCCACGGAGGTGGTCGCCACCACCGTGGCCCCCACGCGCATCGGGGCCGCGCTGCTGGGCGCGTTCGGCGCGCTGGCCCTGCTGCTGGCCGCCGTCGGCCTGTACGGCGTCGTGGCCTATTCGGTGACGACGCGGACGCGCGAGATCGGCGTGCGCATGGCGCTGGGGTCGCGGCCGGGCGAGGTCCTGCGGCTGGTGCTCGCGCAGGCCGGCCGGCTCTCGCTCGCCGGCATCGGCGTCGGCGCGGTGCTGGCCGCGCTCGTCGGCCGCGTGCTGGATGCGCTTCTGTACGGCGTCAGCGCGCTCGATCCGGCCGCCTACGCCATGGCGGCGGTGGTGCTCCTGTCCGTGGTCCTGCTGGCCAGCCTGGGACCGGCGCTGGCCGCGGCGCGCGTGGACCCGCTGCGCGCGCTGCGGACCGACTGAGCCCGAGAGTTGTAAAACGGCGTAAACGGCGGGGAATCCAGGACTTGACACCGCGGGCGATTGATATATTGGCGCGGTGAGCGAAGCGGCCGGCGGCGCGGTCGTCGAGCAGACCGAGGTGGGCAGCTACTTCGTCGCCAACTACCCGCCGTTCTCGGTCTGGACGAAGGACGCCGTGGCCGCCGACGCGCGGCCCGCGCTGCGCACGCCTCCGGCGGTGGAGGTCCCGCTCGGCCTGTACCTGCACATCCCGTTCTGCCGGAAGCGGTGCCACTTCTGCTATTTCCGCGTCTACACGGACAAGAACGCGCGCGAGGTGGCCGAGTACCTCGACGTGCTCGTGCGCGAGTGGGAGATGTACGCGCACGAGCCCGCGATCGCCGGACGGCGGCTGGACTTCGTCTACTTCGGCGGCGGCACCCCGTCGTTCCTCTCGACCGCGCAGCTCGAGAGCCTGGTCCATCGCCTGAGCGCGATCGCGCCCTGGAGCGCGGCCGAGGAGATCACGTTCGAGTGCGAGCCCGGGACGCTGACCGCGGGCAAGCTCGCCGCCATCCGCGACCTCGGCGTGACCCGGCTGAGCCTCGGCGTCGAGAACTTCGACGACGGCGTGCTCGAGAAGAACGGGCGCGCCCATCGCTCCGCGGAGATCTTCCGGGCCTGGGACGAGGCGCGCGCGCTGGGGTTCCCCCAGGTCAACCTGGACCTGATCGCGGGCATGCTCGGGGAGACCGACGAGAACTGGCGAGCGTGCGTGGAGCGCACGCTCGAGCTTCAGCCCGACAGCGTGACCATCTACCAGATGGAGCTGCCCTTCAACACCACGATCAGCCGCGACCTGCTGGGCGGCACGGGCCGGTTCGCGGGCGGGGTGGCGAGCTGGGCCACCAAGCGGGCCTGGGTGAAGGAGGCCTTCGCCGCGCTCGAGGCGGCCGGCTACCACGTGGGGAGCGCGTACACCGCGGCGAAGGACCCCGCGCGCACGCGCTTCGTCTACCGCGACCGGCTCTGGGAGGGCGCGGACCTGGTGGGCCTGGGCGTGGCGTCGTTCGGCCACGTGAGCGGCGTGCACATGCAGAACTTCGACCAGTGGGAAACCTACCGCGACGCGGTGCGCCGCGGCGAGCTGCCGCTGGGCCGGGCCCATCGGCCCACCGCCGAGGAGCGGATGATCCGGGAGCTGGTGCTCCAGCTCAAGCGCGGGTCCATCCGGCCGGTGTACTTCCGCGACAAGTACGGCGTGGACGTGCTGGAGCGCTTCCGTCGGCCGGTCGCGTCGATCGCGGCCGACGGGTATCTGGCGGAGGCCACGCCCGACCGTCTCGCCCTGAACCGCGACGGCCTGCTGCGGGCGGACGTGCTCCTGCGCCGCTTCTTCCTGCCGCAGCATTCCGGCATCCGCTACACCTGAGGGATGAGCGCCCCCGTTTCCGAGCACCGCCTGACGCGCCGCGTGCAGTTCGCAGAGACCGACGCGGCCGGGCTCGTGCACTTCACCTCGTTCTTCCGGTACATGGAGGAGGCCGAGCACGCGCTCTGGCGCGCGGCCGGGCTCAGCATCGCGCCCGCGGGCGCGGCGTTCGGGTTCCCGCGGACGAGCGCCTCGTTCGAGTACCACCGGCCGCTGCGCTTCGAGGACGAGTTCGAGGCGCACATCCGCATCACCTCCATGGACGAGCGGACGATCCGATACCGGTGCGTCCTCTCGCGGGGCGGCGAGAAGGTCGCCACCGGCG
>DATBIZ010000326.1:0-3344 GCA_036556645.1 Vicinamibacteria bacterium
GGTACTCGCGTTGGAGGCGGTCGAGGCGCAGCGCGTTGCGGAGCGTGAGCAGCAGGCGGTCGAGGCCCACCGGCTTCTCGACGAAGTCGAGCGCGCCGAGCCGCGTGGCCTTCATCGCGGTCTCGACCGTGGCCTGGCCGCTCATCAGGATCACCGGCACCTCGGGCGCCCGCTCCTTCACCTTCGCCAGGAACTCGAGCCCGTCCATCTCCGGCATCACCACGTCGGAGAGGATCGCGTCCACCGGCTCCTCCTGCAGCCGCTCGAGCGCGCGCGCCGCCGAGGAGGAGGTGATCGCGGTATAGCCCTCGAGCGCGAACGCGCGCGAGAGCGAGGCGAGGGTGCCCTGGTCGTCGTCCACGATCAGGATTCGAGGTTTCACGCCGCTCCAGCCTCCTTCGGGACGGGCGCGGCCGGCAGGAGCAGGGTGAACGTCGTGCCCCGGCCCGGCTCGCTCTTCACCTGCACGCGCCCTCCATGGTCCGAGATGATGCCCTGCACGATGGCCAGGCCGAGCCCGGTGCCGCCGCGCTTGGTGGTGTAGTACGGGGTGAACAGCCGCGTGCGCTGCTCCTCGTTGAGCCCGGGGCCCGTGTCCTCGACCTGCACCGACACGCCCGGAGGCTCGGCGGCGGTGCGCACGCGCAGCGTGCCGCCCTCCGGCATCGCCTCCAGGGCGTTGGCGACCAGGTTGCCGAGCGCGCGGCCGAGCAGGTCGCGGTCCACGTTGGCGGGGGGCAGCCCGGGGCCGAGATCGGTCTCGATGGCCACGTCGGCGGCCCGCGCGCGGTGCAGCGCGAGCGTGTGCTCCACGAGCGCGTTGACGTCGGTGGGCGCCGGCTGCGGGCGCGGCATCCGCGCGAACTGGCTGAACTCGTCGATGATCTTCCGCAGCGAGCCCAGCTCCTCGATGATCGTCTCGCTCGACTCGCGGAAGAGCGCGGCGAACTGCTTCCCGCTGACCGGCTCGCCGCGCTGCTCCTGGTCGAGCACGCGGCGCAGGGTCTCGATGGAGAGCTGGATGGGGAAGATCGGGTTCTTCAGCTCGTGGGCCAGCCGGCGCGCCATCTCGCGCCAGGCCGCCACCCGCTCGGCCTGCAAGAGGCGCTCGCGGGAGTCGCGCAGGTCGGCGGTCATCGCGTTGAACGACTCGGCGAGCTGGCCGATCTCGTCCGCGGTGGCCACCGGCACCGCGGCGTGGAGGTCGCCCGCCGCGACCCGCCGCGCCCCCTCCGCCAGCTCGCGCACCGGCCGCGCGATCCGGCCGGACAGCAGCACGGCCAGGATCAGCGCGGCCACGAGCGTGGCGGCGGCGAGCGCCACCGACAGCCGGCGGATGTTCGCCGCCACCGCCTCGGCCGCCTCGCGCGGGACCGCCGCCACCAGCAGCAGTCCGGGCACGACCGTGCGCGCGGCGAAGCGGTACGTCTCGGCGCCGAGCGTCACCTGGCCGACCGGCGACGGCCCCAGCGCGGGATCGCGCCAGGCGTGCACGGGCGCGCCCGCGCGCGCGATCCACCGGCCGTGCGCCTGGTCGCGCAGCGCCAGCTCCAGCCCCATCAGCGCCGAGAGCTGCGCGGCGAAGTCCTCGTCCACCAGCCATCCGACGCGCACGATCACGTCCTGGTCGCGCCACCGTCCTCGGCTGGCGGCGGTGACCGCCAGGCGCTCGGCCCCGCCGTGGCCCGCGGTCACGGTCTCCAGCCGGAACGCGTCCTGGCCGCTGAACACCGCGTCGCGGTCGAGGAAGCCGAAGCCGGCCGGCCAGTGGCTCGAGGAGATCACGCGGCCTTCCGCGTCGAGCACCTCGAGCACGTCGAGCCCGCGCTGGCGCGCGATGCGCGCGGCCAGCTCCAGCGGGTTCGCCGCCAGGTCCGCCGAGGGCAGGTCGTCGGAGATCACGCGCTGCGCGTGCTCCGCGGCCGCGGCCCGCCGGCGCGTCAGCTCCTCCTCCGCCGAGCGCAGGGCGGCCTCGAGCCGCTGCTGCACCGCGACCTGGGAGCCGCGCGCCAGCAGCGCCGCGGAGGCGAAGCCCAGGAGCAGGATCGGCGGCACCGCCACCAGCGCGAAGCCGGCGAGCAGGCGGCCGCGCAGGCCCAGGCGGCTCAAGGCTCCAGCCACGCGTCCTCGAGCAGCAACCGGCCCGCACGGTCGGCGGCGAGGCCGCGCAGCCGGGGCTGGGCGTGCGCGGCGACCGGGACCACCGCCACCGGAACCAGCACCGCCGCCCCGCGCAGCGCGCGCTCGGCGTCCTGCAGCAGCGCGTAGCGCCGGTGCGGGTCGCGCTCGCGCGCGGCCGAGGCGAGCCCGTCCGCGACGCCGGCCACGGGCGGACCGAGCGCCGCCAGCTCACGCAGCGCCAGCTCGGGCTCGGGCACCTCCGGCGCCCAGAGCAGCAGCCGCGCGTCGGCCGTGGTCGCGAGCACGCGGTCGGGCGCGACCGCGGTGACCGTGGCGTCGAGGCCGATCTGGCCGAGGTATGCCATCACCCGCTGGCTCAGCACCGGAGGAACCTCGGCGCTGACCACGAGCGCGACCGGCGTGCTCTGCCGCGGCGTCGGCGCCGGGGCCGGCTCGCGCGGCGGCGAGGGCGCGGGCCACAGGCCCGGCGGGAGCAGGCCGCCCGAGCGCTCGGCGCCCGGCAGGACGCGGCGCGCGAGGTCCGCGCGGGCCAGCGCTTCCGCGACCGACACGCGCAGGGCGGCCGAGCCGAACGGCGCGCGCGAGGGATCGAGCACGAGGAGCAGCGTCGCCGCCGGCGTGCCCCAGGCGCCGGCGCCCACCACGAGCGAGGCGCGCCGCGTCTGCAGCTCGGTCTCCAGCTCGTCCGCGCGGGGCACCGCGACCAGCGACACGCGGTCGAGCAGCGGCCGGCCGCGCACGTGCGCGCCGAAGGCGGTCAACGCGAGGCGGCGGCCGGGCACGTTCCCGGCCGGCGTGAACGGCCCCGCGGCCGCTCCGGTGGCGGAGACGATCGCGGCCGACGGCGCGGCCAGGGGCGCCAGCGGCGCGGTCACGGGCTCGGGGAAGCGCAGCACGACCTCGGACGGCGACGCCAGCAGCCCCGGCAGCTCGTCGGTGCGCTCGGCGCGGAACGCCGGGCCGCCGTCGAGCGTCTCGGCCAGGCGCTCCGCCGCCGGCCGCTGGGTGCCGTCTCCCACGATCACCATTCGTATCGGCCGATCCACGTGGGCCATCGCGCGGATGGCCAGGTCGGGGCGCTTGACCGACTCGAGGCGCCCCACGACGAGCACGTAGTCGCCCGACGGGCCGGGCCGCAGCCGGTGGGCGAGCCGCGGCGGATGGTACAGCGCCTCGCCGGCCAGGCCGTTGAACTTCGCCAG
>DATBIZ010000327.1:0-3156 GCA_036556645.1 Vicinamibacteria bacterium
TCGCCGCGCCCGCGAACACCGCCAGCACGCCCAGCGACGGCAGCAGGAACCGGTCGCGGTTCACCTCGGCCGACGAGAACACGGCGACGCAGGCCAGCGGGAACACGCCGAGCGGCAGCCATCTCCGCCAGTCGCGCCGCACGAGCGCCGCGCCCGCGATCGCGAGGCCCAGGCCGGCCACGCCCAGGCCCTTCGCCAGCACGCCCAGGTACGTGACGACCATCCCGAGATACGGCTGCTCCCCGCGCGGCCGGACGACGTAGTGGTAACCGACCTGCGACCGCGCTCCGGCCCAGAACGCCGGCAGGTCGAGCAGCGTGTAGGGCGAGAGCAGCGCGAAAACCCCGAGCGACACCCCGGCCGCGAGGACGAGCCCGCTGAGCCGCGGGCCGGGCTCGAGCAGCCGGCGCAGCGCGTACGACGGCGCGAGCAGCACGCCCGAGAACTTCACCGCCACCGCCGCGCCGATCGCCGCGCCCGAAACGAGGTCGCCGCGCCGGCCGGGCCCGACCCGCGCGAACGCCAGCAACGCGGCCAGCACGAACGCCTCCAGGACCACGTCCGGCCGCACCATGTGCGCGGTCTGCACCTCGATCGGCGAGACCGCGACGAGCAGGGCGGCGGCGAGCCCGGCCGCGCGCCCCGCCATGGCGCGTCCCAGCACGAACGTGAGGGCGACGCCGAGCACGCCGAAGGCCGCCACCACGCCGCGGGCGAGCAGGTAGCCCTCGCGGGCGAGCGTGGTGCGGTCCACCGCCGCCACGACCGGCAGCAGCAGGTAGAAGACGAGCCCCGGGTACTCGTGGAAGCGGTGGTCGAGGTCGCCCCGCGCCAGCATCCCGCGCACGTTCTCGACGAAGAACTGCTCGTCGAGGTGCGGGGTGTGCCGGAGCCCCCAGCCGAGGAACAGGAACCGCAGCGTCGCGGCCAGCGCGAGGATCGCGAGCAGCGCGAGGATCGCGAGCAGCGCCGCGCGGGGGCCCATGACGCGCGTGTTATCATACCCCCGGCTGTGGAACTCCTGACCGCTCTGGCACTAACGGCCACCCTCGCCGCGGCCGCCGAACGTCCGCCCCGCACCGCCGCGGAAGCGCTGGCCCGGCGCGTGGAAGAGCGCCACCGCACGATCGCCGACCTCACCGCCCGCTTCGTGCAGACGTACCGCTCGAGCCTGATCGGCCGCGAGGTCGTGGAGAAGGGCGTCGTGTCGATCAAGCGGCCCGGACGCATGCTGTGGGAGTACCGCGACCCCGAGAGGAAGACCTTCGTGGCGGACGGCAAGAGCTTCTTCTTCTACGTGCCCGCGGACAAGCAGGTGATCGTGCGCTCGCAGGCGCGCGACAAGAGCATCCCCGCGCAGCTGCTGTCCGGGCAGTCGGACCTGCTGGCCGAGTTCGCGGCCTCGCTCGAGACGGCGCCGCCCGGGCAGCAGCGCCTGCGGCTCGTCCCCAAGAAGGCCGACCCGGACGTGGAGTGGATCACGATCGACGTGGACGCCTCGGACCGGATCAAGGCGATCGCGGTCGCCGACGTGCAGGGCAACCGCAGCCGCTTCGAGTTCGACGGGATCAAGGAGAACGTCGGCCTCAAGGACCGCCTGTTCCAGTTCCGCGCCCCCGCCGGCGTCGAGGTCGTCACCGGGTGAGGCCGATGCGCCCGGCGGTCGCGGCGCTCTGCCTGGCGGCGCTCGCCGGGTGCGCGACCGCGGGGGCGTTCCGGGCCGGCGAGAAGGCGGAGAGAGCGCGCGACTGGGACCGCGCGGTGCTCGAGTACTCGAAGGCGCTCCAGCGCGATCCCGACAACCTCGGCTACCAGAAGGCGCTCGAGCGCGCGCGGCTGCGCGCGGCCGAGGCCCACGCCCACGGTGCGCGCACGCTCGCCGCGCGCGGGCTCTACAAGGAGGCGCTCGACGAGTTCCGCCTCGCCCTCGACCTCGCGCCCGGCTCGGAGAGCCTGGCCGGCGAGATGCGCGAGACCGAGGCCCGCCGGCAGGCGGGCCAGCCCGTGCCCTCGGTCGCCGAGATCAAGAGCCGCGCCCGGGAGACCTCGCTGCCCGGCCTCGTCCTCGGCCCGGCGGCGCGCGAGCCGCTCGGCCTCTCGTTCCGCGACGCGAGCCTGCGCGAGGTCTACGAGGCGCTGGGCCGCGTGGCCGGGATCAACTTCGTCTTCGACCCGCAGTTCGAGGACCGCCGGATCACCCTCGACCTGCGCGACGTGCCGTTCGAGCAGGCGCTCAACGCGGTGGCGACCGTGGGCGAGACCTTCCACCGGGTGGCCGACGCCCGCGTGATCAACGTGGTGCCGGACACCCCGACCAAGCGCCGCGAGTACGAGCAGCAGGTGGTCAAGACGCTCTTCCTCTCGAACGCGGACCTGAAGGAGACCATCGACCTGCTGCGCATCGTGCTCGGCGCGCGCCGCGTGGCGCCGCTGCCCGGCGCCAACGCGCTGACCATCGCCGACGCGCCGGACAAGGTGGCGGCGGCCGAGCGCATCGTCAACGTGATCGACAAGCAGCGGGCCGAGGTCGTGGTGGACGTCGAGATCCTCGAGGTCAACCGGAACAGCCTCAAGGAGTACGGCATCGAGATCACCTCCGGCATCAGCGGCGTGGAGGGCGTGGCCGGCGCGATCTTCCCGCGCGAGACGGTGCAGGAGACCACGACCGACTCCGAGGGCAACCCGGTCACCACCACGCGGCCGATCACCCTGGCCGACAACCCCTACAAGCGCTCGAACCTCCTGATCACCAGCCTGCCCGGCGTGATCTACCGGCTGCTCAAGACCGACGGCGCCACGCGCCTGCTCGCCAACCCGCAATTGCGCGCGACCGAAGGCCAGACCGCCCAGGCGCGCTTCGGCGACCAGGTGCCGGTGCCCATCACCGTGTTCTCCCCGATCGCCGGGGGCGGGCTGCCGCAGCAGCCGATCACGTCGTTCGAGTACAAGAACGTCGGCGTGAACATCGACCTCACGCCGCGCGTGCACCACGACGGCGACGTCACGCTGGGCCTCAAGGTCGAGGTCTCCTCGGTCGGCGCGCTCTTCCAGGGCAACCCGACCTTCCGCAACCGGACCGTGACCAGCATGATCCGCCTGCGCGACGGCGAGACCAACATCCTGGCCGGCCTGATCAGCGACGAGGAGCGCACGAGC
>DATBIZ010000328.1:0-1976 GCA_036556645.1 Vicinamibacteria bacterium
TCCGGCGTGAGCCTGGCGAGCGCGCTCAGCACGACCGGAAGCTCGGACGGCGGAAGCTCCTCGGTCCCGAGCTCGAACAGCAGCGTCGACATCTAGGCTCGACGCGCGTCCGACGGAACGGACAGCACGGAGGCGCCCGCGGCGCGCGGGCTGACTGCCCCGTCGGCGCCGGCCAGGCTCCGCGCGAGGAGCGGATGGCCGAGCGCCTCGCGCTCCTTGAGATAGCCCTCCGCGACGTGACGCGCGATCGCGCGCAGACGACCGAGGTAGGACGTGCGCTCCGTCACGCTCACCGCGCCGCGCGCGTCGAGGACGTTGAACGCGTGCGAGGTCTTCAGGCACCAGTCGTAGGCGGCGAGCACGGAGCGGTCCCCGGGCACCTCCAGCGTCCGCCAGCCCTCCTTCAGGTACTTGTCGAACAGCTCGCGGTGCAGGTCCACGTCCGCCAGCTCGAACGAGTAGCGTGAGAGCTGGTACTCCTCCTCGTGGCGGACGTCCCCGTAGCGCACGCCGGGGGCCCACGCGAGCTGGTAGACGTCGTCCACGTCCTGCAGGTACATCGCGATGCGCTCGAGCCCGTAGGTGAGCTCCGCCGAGATCGGCGCCAGGTCGAGGCCGCCCGCCTGCTGGAAGTAGGTGAACTGCGTGATCTCCTGGCCGTCGAGCAGCACCTGCCAGCCGATGCCCCAGGCGCCGAGCGTGGGCGACTCCCAGTTGTCCTCCTCGAAGCGCACGTCGTGCGCCGCGGGATCGATGCCGAGCGCGCGCAGGCTGCCGAGGTAGACGTCCTGCACGTCCGCCGGCGCCGGCTTGAGGATCACCTGGTACTGCAGGTGCTTGTACAGGCGGTTCGGGTTCTCGCCGTACCGGCCGTCGGCCGGCCGGCGCGAGGGCTGCACGTAGGCGACCTTCCAGGGCTTCGGCCCCAGCACGCGCAGGAACGTCTCCGGGTGCATGGTGCCCGCGCCGACCTCGCCGTCCCAGGGCTGGTGCAGCAGGCAGCCGCGGTCGGCCCAGTAGTGCTGCAGCGCGTCCACGATCTGCTGCAGCGTGAGGCCGCGCGCGCCCGGCGCGCTCACCGGACCTCCCGCGCGACCTCGCGCAGGACGCGGTGCGAGCGCAGGCCGTGCTCGAGGTGGTGCGTGATCAGGTCCTGGTGGAACGACTCGAGCGGCTCGGCCTCGGGGGGGAGCGCGGCCGGCATGCCGGCCGGCGGCCGCCGGAAGAGCTCGCTCAGGAACGCGCGCGTGGGGACGCCGAGCACGGGCCCCGACGCCACACCGCAGGTGCCGCACACGAACCCGCGCGCGCGGGCGTGGTAGCGCAGCTCGCCACGGGCGAGGGCGGCGCCGCAGCCCGCGCACTGGTCGAGGGGCGGGTAGATGCCGTGCAGCCGCAGGAGCCAGGCCTCGAGGTACCGCGACAGCACCGCGACCGAGGAGCCGTCGGCGGACGCCGCCGCCAGCACCGCCAGCGCGAGACGGTAGACGTCGTCCTCGGCCTGCCCTTCCGGGCAGAACGCGTCGAGCAGCTCGGCGAAATAGGACAGCGCCAGCGACTCCTCCAGCCCGCGCGAGGCCGCGGGGAACGCGGATCGGACCAGCTCGCAGGCGCCCAGGCGCAGCAGCTCCGCGCCTTGCCGGCCGTACAGCACGGCCCGCACCTCGGAGAGCGGCTCCAGCGCCGACTGGTAGCGCGGCCGCGCGCCGCGCGCGCCCCGGGCCACCGCCCGCACCTTGCCCCGCTCGCGCGTCAGCAGCACGACCACCTTGCTCGTCTCGCCCAGCTTGTATGTGCGCAGGACGAGGGCGTCAGAAGCGAGCGGGGGCATGGGACGAAACGGCGTAAGTTATCACACGGTGAGGAGTTCCGCCATGCCGCGGCATGCGCGGAGAGAATGGGCGCGATCCGGGCTGCTGATGGCTGGCGCGATCGTGTCTCCTCCGGCCACCTCCGGACGCGGCCGGTGCGACAAG
>DATBIZ010000329.1:0-15115 GCA_036556645.1 Vicinamibacteria bacterium
CGGCAAGACGGTGATGATCGACAGCGTGCCCTTCCTGGTCATCGGCGTGATGCAGGAGAAGGCGCAGGACTCGAGCTACGGCGGCCGCGACGAGAACAAGCTGTTCATGCCCGAGAGCACGTTCCGCGGCCTGTTCAGCGAACGCTACGTCAACAACTTCATCTTCCAGGCGAAAGACGCCGCGCTGGTCCCGGAGGTGAAGCGGCGCGTCTACGAGGTCCTGGGCCGCCGCCACAAGTTCGACCCCGCCGACAAGGAGGCGATCGGCATGTGGGACACCACGGAAGGGGAGAAGTTCTTCCGGGTGTTCTTCGGCACGTTCCGCGCCTTCCTGGCCGTGATCGGGTCCTTCACCCTCCTGGTCGGCGGGATCGGGGTCTCGAACATCATGTACGTGGTGGTCGAGGAGCGCACGCGCGAGATCGGCATCAAGCTCGCGGTGGGGGCCAAGCCGCGCTTCATCCTCGGCCAGTTCCTGGTGGAGACCCTCACCCTGACCGCGGTGGGCGGCGTGCTGGGCCTGCTCCTCACCCTGGGCGTGATCGCGGTGTTCCCGTCCGCCCTCGACGAATACGTCGGCACGCCGGAGGCGTCGCCCGTCGTCATCCTCACCACGGCCACGCTGCTCGGGATCATCGGCACCCTGGCCGGCTACTTCCCCGCCCGCCGCGCGTCGCAGCTCGACCCGGTGGTGGCGCTGAAGCTGGCGTGAAGGCCCCCGTCTCGGCGGCCGAGCTGGCCATGGTCTGGCAGCTCTTCCGGCACGACGCGGCGCGGCAGCGGAAGCGGATCACGCTGACCGTGCTGGCCATCGCCTGGGGCACGCTCTCGATCGTCCTGCTCCTGTCCTTCGGCGAGGGCATGAAGCGCTCGTTCCACCGGAACGTGCGCGGGATGGGCAGCGAGGGCGTGGGCGTGCTGTGGCCGGGCGCCACCACCCGCGCCTACATGGGCCTGCCCTCCGGCCGCGCGATCGCGTTCCAGGACGACGACGCCGCCCTGCTGGGCGCGCGCATCCCCGAGATCGGGGCGATCAGCCGCGAGTACTCGCGGCGGGTGCCGGTCACGGTGGGCCAGAAGACGGTGAACGCGCGGGTGCGCGGCGTGGACCCCGTGTTCGGGCCGATGCGCAACATCATCCCCCAGGCGGGCGGCCGCTTCGTGAACGAGCTCGACCTGGCCGAGAAGCGCCGGGTGGTGGTGCTCGGCGACGAGCTGGCCACCGACCTGTTCGGCAGCCAGGACGTGGTGGGCCGCACCGTCACCATCAACCAGTCCTCGTTCCTGGTGATCGGGGTGATGCAGCCGAAGGTGATGATGGGCATGTACAGCGGCCCGGACAAGGGCCAGGCCACCATCCCGTCCACCACCTTCAAGTCCACCTACACCGACGCCAAGGTCGGGAACATGGTCTACCAGCCGGTCAGCTTCGAGCTGGGCGACCAGGCCAAGGCGGAGATCTACCGCGTGCTCGGCCGCAAGTACCGGTTCGATCCCGAGGACACGCGGGCGCTCGGCATCTGGGACACGCGCGAGAACATCCGCATCACCGGCAACATCGCGCTGGGCATCCAGCTCTTCCTGGGGATCATCGGGGCGCTCACCCTGTTCGTGGGCGGCATGGGCGTGGCCAACATCATGTACGCGGTGGTCAAGGAGCGGACACGCGAGATCGGGGTGAAGATGGCGCTGGGGGCCAAGGTGCGCCAGGTGATGGCGCCGTTCGTGCTGGAGGCGCTGTTCATGACCGTGGCCGGCGGCCTGCTCGGCACCGTGGTGTCGCTGGGCCTGATGGGGGTGATCGCGGTGCTGCCGCTCCAGGGCGAGGCGTTCGACTTCCTCGGCCGGCCCACCTTCTCGCCCGCGATCGCGGCCGCCACCTCCGCCATCCTGGGCACGGTGGGGATGCTGGCCGGCTACTTCCCGGCGCGGCGCGCGGCCGGCGTCAACCCGGCGGTCTCCCTGAGGTACGAATGAGGCAAGAAGCGGCGATGATCCACATGCGAGCGATCCGCAAGGCCTACACGATGGGCCGCGTCGAGGTGGAGGCGTTGCGCGGCGTGGACCTCGACATCTCGCGCAACGAGTACGTGGCCGTGGTGGGCCCCTCCGGCTCCGGCAAGTCCACCCTGATGAACATCGTGGGCTGCCTGGACACCCCGACCTCGGGCGAATACGTGCTCTCGGGCGAGGCGGTGAAGGGCCTCGACCGCAACCGTCTGGCCGAGATCCGCAACCGGCACATCGGGTTCGTGTTTCAGAACTTCAACCTGCTGCCCTACGCCTCCGCGCTCGAGAACGTCGAGCTGCCCCTGCTCTTCGCCGGCGTGCCCGTGCGCGAGCGCCGCGACCGGGCCGCCGAGATGCTGCGGCGGGTGGACCTCGGCGACCGCATGGACCACAAGCCGACCGAGCTCTCCGGGGGGCAGATGCAGCGGGTCGCCATCGCGCGGGCGCTGGTCAACGACCCCGCGATCGTCCTGGCCGACGAGCCCACCGGCAACCTGGACTCGGCCTCGGGCCACGCGATCGTGGACCTGTTCCAGCAGCTCCACGACGCCGGGCAGACCATCGTGATGATCACCCACGACCAGGCGGTGGCGCGTCTGGCCTCGCGGGTGGTGCAGATCCGCGACGGCTGCATCGTGGAGGACCGTCCGGCGGCGGCCTGACCGGGCGCTACGGCGCCGTCCGCGCCAGCGGGTAGCCGGGCTCGCCGGGCAGCTTCCCGTCCACGCGCAACACCTTCACGGACGAATCGAGCATCACCGAGTCCACGTAGCCGAGGGCGCGCGGGTTGGCCGCGACGTAGTGCTTCACGCCCGCGTCGGAGGCGAGCACGCGCGGGGCGGCGGTCAGCTCGCCGCGATAGATCTTGCCCAGCCAGAAGGGCTTCAGGTCCGCCCCCCGCATGCGGAAGACCCGCTCGAGCATCACCGCTTCCTTCGCGCTGCCGCCCACCTGCAGGACCACCTCGACCTTCTCGCCGGTGCCCCAGCGCTGCTGGTCCAGCCGGAACAGCCGCGAGAGCTCGGCCAGGGTCACCCCGCCCTGGGAGTTGTCGCGGTGCACGATGATCGCGACGTCGCCGGCCTCGGCCGCGCCGGCGGCGAGCAGCACGGACAGCGCTCCGGTCAGGATCGCGCGCATGTCAGAACGTGAAGGCGGCCTGCACGCGCGCGGAGTGGACGCCGTCCGCGCCGGCCGGCTGCTCGCGGTGGTACTCGCCCTTCAGGGCCGCCCAGGACAGCAGCTCGAAGCGGAGGCCGAGCGTGTGCACGGACAGCTCGCCCGCCTCCAGGAACGGATCGCCCGCCGCGACCTCGACGCGGTCGAAGCGGTAGTAGGGCGTCCAGCGGCCGCGCTTCAGGCCCGCCTGGGCATACCCGCCCCACGCGTCGAAGGTGTCGCCGTCCGCCCGGTGCCGCACCCGCGACAGCTCGCCCAGCAGCTCCAGGCCGTCGTGCGCGAACACGACGTAGGCGCCGAAGATCCGCTCGCGCACGTCGCCGTGGTCCGCGAACGCCGGCAGCGTGTCCAGGTAGGCGCTCAGGCCGACCTCGAGGCCCGTGCCGGCCGGTGCCACCCCCAGCCAGAGGCTCACCGCCTTGGCGTCGGAGGCATCGCGGACGTTGGCGATCTCGTCGGGGATGTGCCCGCGCCCGTTGACCACCGCCGCGCTGTATTTCAGGGTGGCGCGCCGTGCGTTCCAGGCTCCCGCGGCCTGCACCCCGACCATGTGCACGGGCAGGATGCCGCCGTCGTCCTCGAAGCGGTACATCAGCGGGCGCTCCGCGGTCGTCTGCAGCCAGCTCCCGTGGTGGAAGGTCTGGTTCCAGTAGCCCAGCGGCGTGTGCATGCGGCCGGCGGTCAGCGTGAAGACGTCCGCGGGCGCCCAGCGGATCTGCGCGCGCTCCACGTCGAGCACCGCCGCGTTGTCCTCGCCGAACTCGAACACGATCTCCGCCAGCACGCTCACGTCGTCCGAGAGCGCGGAGGTCATGAACGTGTCGAACTGTCCCAGCGCGAAGGTGGCCGGTCCGTCCTCCTCGCGGGCGGCGAAGCTGACGTCGCTGAACCCGCGCAGGGTGAGACGGGGCGCGGCGTCGCCGGGTGTGTCCGGTTCCTGGGCCCGCGCCGCGCTGGCGGCCAGCGTGGCGGCCAGGAACAGGATGCCTGCACTCCTGGGCATTCCCCCTCCTCGCCTTCGGGCCGGGAGGGACACCGGGGACCGGCCAGACGCGACGGCGGCAGGGTACCCCGAGCGGCGCCCCGCACAATCCGCGCGGTGAGCGCGGTCACATCAGCGGCCGCGCCAGAGCCGCTCGTAGGTCGCCCACTCCTCGTCGTCGGTGGTCCACTCGGCGTACAGCGCCACGCCTTCGAACGTCCCGCCGGCGCCCAGCCCGCGCAGGCCCGCGACCAGGCCGGCCAGCGCGTTCTCGGGCGTCTCCACCTCGCCCCGGTGCATCAGGCCGGTCTCGTCGTAGGTCGGGATGCCCACCAGCACGCGCGCGCGGCCGCTGGGGGCGAGCCGGGTGGTGACGCTGTGGGCGACGTAGGACAGGTAGCGGCGGTACAGGGAAGGCGTGGGCAGCGCGGTGTCGTAGGCCATCACCACGATCTGGTCCGCCACCTCGCCGATGCGCGCGTAGTAGTCGCGCGTCCAGAGGAAGTTGGGCGCGAACGGCAGGCGCACCGGGCCGGGCCGGATCGCGGAGAGCGAGAGCACGCGGTCGGGGCCGATCGCGGTGCGCAGCGCGCGCAGCAGGGAGAGGAACTCGACGTTGCCGTCGTCTACCGGCTCCACGTTGAGGTGGATGCCGTCGAAGCCCTCGTCGATCAGCCCGCGGCACTCCGCCACCATGCTCTGCCGCTGGGCGAGGTCCGCCAGGTCCACGCTGCCCGCGCGCTGGCGCCGGTAGCCGACGCGCAAGCCGCCGACCCAGGGCAGCACCTTGATCCCGGGTGCGGCCTCGCGCGCCGCGGCGAGGAACGCCCGCATCTGCTCGCGGCTGTGAGTGGGGAGCCGGCCGGCGCCGTTGAACGGGATCAGGTGCGGGTAGACGTAGGCGACGCCGCGGCGCGCGAGGCCGGCCAGCAGCGCGCGCATCTCCTCGGGCGAGTGCTCCTTCTCGAGCCAGCGGTGCTCGAGCCACACCGCGTTGCGGTCCTGGTTGAAGGGGTGGGCGCCGACGTCGCCGGCCGGCGACCAGGCCAGCCAGGCCAGCGTGGCGCCGCCCCCCAGCAGCAGGACGAAGAGCCCGGCGAGGGCGGTCCGCGCCCGGCTCATCCCGTGCGGCGCAGGAACAGCACGGACGCGGCGGCGTGGCGGCGCTCGTGGGTGAGGCTGACCAGGGTCGTGGCGGCGCCGAGCGCCTCGAGCCGCGCGTGCGCGCGCGCGCTGAGCCGCAGGTGGGGCGGACCGCCGCGGCCGCGCACCACCTCGACGTCGCGCAGCGTGAACCCGTCGCCGAGGAGCCGGAGCGCCGCGCGCTTCGCGGCCAGGCGCGCGGCGAGCCGGCGGTCCGGGTCGCTGCGCGCGTTCGCGTAGGCCCGCTCGCCGGGGGTGAACACGGAGTCGGGCCCGTCGTCGCGCGTCAGCGCATGCGCCGCGGCGATCTCGAGCACCTCCACCGCCGAGGCGACCACGTCGTCGTGGCTCACGCCTGCAAGGGTATCCTGAAGCGTGAACCCGCCGCGCGCCGCCACGGTCCCCGAGCTGTCGGCGATCCCCGGTCTCGTCCACGGCTTCGAGCCGCGCCGGCCGGGCGCAGAGCCCGAGGCGCGCGAGGCCGCGCGCGAGCGGCTCGCCGAAACGCTCCGGCCCCAGGGCCGGCTGCTCCTGCTCAGGCAGGTGCACGGCTCGGCGGTGCGGCGCGCCCCCTGGCAGGGACGGCCGGAGGCGGACGCCGCCGTGGCCGACCGGCCCGGTCTGCTCCTCGGCATCGAGACCGCCGACTGCCTGCCCGTGCTGATCGCAGATCCCCGGCGACGGGCCGTGGCCGCCGCGCACGCCGGCTGGCGCGGCACGGCGGCCGGCGTCGCGCGCGCGGCCGTGAACGCGCTGCGCGACGGCGGCTCGGAGCCGGCGGACCTCGTGGCCGCCCTCGGTCCCGCGATCGGCCCGTGCTGCTACGAGGTCGGAGAGGAGCTGCGCGTGGAGTTCGCGCCGGAGTTCTTCCGGCCGGGGCCCCGCGGCAAGCCGCACCTGGACGTGCGCGCCGCCAACCGCGCCCAGCTCGAAGCGGCCGGCCTGCGGCCGGAGCGCATCCACGGCGTGGACGAGTGCACGTACTGCCGGCCCGACCGTTATCACTCCTACCGGCGCGAGGGAAAGGGCGCGGGGAGGATGATCAGCTACGTCGGCTTCGCCGCCTCGCCCCGGTGAGCCGCCCGCGCTGGGAGCAGGCGGGGGACCGTGCGCTGCTGCGCCGCGTGGACGACGCGCTCGCGGCCGGGGGCCGGCGCGCGGGCGCGCGCCTGGCCTGCCGCGTGGGCTGCACGGAGTGTTGTCTCGGTCCCTTTCCCATCACGCTCCTCGACGCGCGGCGGCTCGCCGAGGGGCTGGCGGCGCTCTCCGCCCGCGATCCCGCGGCCGCGTCCGCGATCCGCGCGCGGGCCCGCGAGGCGCGCCGGGTGCTCCGCCGCGGCTTCCCGGGCGACGGCGAGACCGGCCGGCTCGCCGAGGACGAGGACGCGCGCGAGCGGTTCTTCGCGCGTCACGGATCCCGGCCCTGCCCGGCGCTCGATCCGGTCGCGGGCGCGTGCCAGCTCTACGATGCGCGGCCGCTGAGCTGCCGGACCTACGGCCCTCCCGTGCGCATCGGACGCGAGGACCTGCCGCCGTGCCGCCTCTGCTTCGTGGGCGCCGCGCGGAGCGAGGTGGAGGGTTGCCGCGTGACCATCGACGCGGACCGCCGGGAGGACCACCTGCTGCGCCGGCTGGACCGCGCGGGCCTTCGCGTGGGCGCGGAGACCGTGGTGGCCTACGCGCTGCCCGACCGCTGACCCCTAGGCGAGCTTCGAGGCCTTCTCGTCCAGCGCGCGGTTGGCGAGCCGGTCCGCGTCGCGGTTCTGCTCGCGCCGGACGTGGGACACGGTCGCCGAGTCGAACCGGTGCAGCAGCGCCTTCGCCTCCCGGTGGAGCGGCACCATGTCCGGGTGCTTCACGCGGTACTGCCCGTTGATCTGGCGGACGACCAGCTCCGAGTCGGAGTAGACGCGCACCTGCCGCGCCCCCTGCGCCTGCGCCCAGCGCAGCGCGTGCAGCAGCGCCTGGTACTCCGCCACGTTGTTGCTGGCACGCCCGAGGTAGCCGAACAGCTCCGCGCGCGTGGCGCCCTTCTCGTCCTGGACGCTGATGCCGAAGCCGGCCTCGCCGGGGTTGCCGCGGCTGGCGCCGTCGATGTGGATGTGCAGCGTCGCGTCGCTCAGGGAACGGGGCTGCTCACGGGGGGCGGGGCCTCGTAATAGAGGATGCGGTTGCAGGCCGGGCACTGCACGATCTGCTCGTTGCGCTTGAGGTCCACGTACATCTGCGGCCGCAGCTTCAGGTGGCAGACCTGGCACATGCCGTCGCGCGCCTCCGCCACCGCCACCCCGCGCAGCCGCGCCACCCGCTGGAACAGCTCGAGCACCGGCGCGGGCAGCCTGGCCGCCTCGGCGTCGCGCTCCCCGGAGAGCCGGCCCGCCTCGGCCCGCAGCCGCGTCTCCTCGTCGCCGAGGCCCTTCTCGCGCGCGCGGTGGTCCTGCTCGCTGGACTTGAACAGGCTCTCCTCGCGCTTGATCTCGGCCCCGAGCGTCTCCGCCTTCTCCATCTCCGCGAGCACGAGGTCCTCGCGCGCGCGGATCTCCCGCTCCACGCCCTCGATCTCGTGGAGCATGGCCGTGTACTCCTTGTTGGTCTTGACCTCCATGAGCTGGCCCTTGTACCTGGACCGCCGGGACTCGAGGTCCTGCAGCTCGCCCTCCAGGCGCCGGCGCGCCTTCTGAGAGGCGTCGAGCGAGCCGCGGGCGCCGTCGAGCCGCCCGCGCTCGGCGGCCAGGGACGCCTCTATCTCCGCGCGGCGGCGGGGGATCTGGGCCAGCTCCGCCTCCACCCGCCGCAGCTCGCTGTCGGCGCGCTGCAGTCGGATGAGGCCGGCCAGGTCGGGGTTCATTCGTGCGTGGCGGAATTCTAGCATCCCGCGGGAATGCGGGCGGCGGGACCGGCGTTGTGGGTGGCCAAGGGCGCGCTCGCGCGCCGGCGCTTGACATGGTGTCCGGAAAGGGGGCAAATGGCGCCCCCCAGCGACATCGGCAAGGAGAAAGACATGGACCGCAGACAGTTCACGAAGGCGATGGGCGCCGTCGTGGCCGGCATGACCGCGGGCTCCCGGGCCTTCGGGGACGAGAACAAGCCGGCCGACAAGAAGGCGGCCGCGAAGAAGGTGGACAAGCACGTCTGCAAGGGCCGCAACGAGTGCAAGGGCAAGGGGGCGTGCCACACCGAGAAGAACGCGTGCGCGGGGCAGAACGAGTGCAAGGGCAAGGGCGGCTGCGCGGCGGAGGCGGCCAAGCACTCCTGCGCGGGCAAGAACGAGTGCAAGGGCATGGGCGGCTGCAAGTCCGGCGACGCGGGCTGCGCGGGCAAGAACTCCTGCAAGGGCAAGGGCGGATGCGAGGTCCCGGTGAAGCACCTCGACGGCGACAAGAAGGACAAGACCGCCTGCAGCGGCAAGGGCGGCGGCAAGGCGGCCTGACCACCGTGGCCGCGGAGAGGGCCTCCCGGGAGAGGCCCTCGCTCGTTCCCCGGGACAGGAGCGCGGGCAACCGCTGGGGTCTGCCGGACCTGGGCATCGGCGTCGGCCTGCGCACGGTCCACTTCCCGCACATCCTGGGCCGGCGCCCGCGCGTGGACTGGTTCGAGGTGCTCTCCGAGAACTTCCTGGACACGGAGGGGCGGCCGCTCCGCGTCCTCGACCAGGTGGCGGAGCGCTACCCGGTGGCCCTGCACGGCGTGTCGCTGTCCATCGGCAGCACCGACCCGCTCGACCGCGACTACCTGCGCAAGCTGAAAGCGCTCGCCGCGCGCACGCGCGCGCGCTGGGTGTCCGATCACCTCTGCTGGACGGGGGTGCTCGGCCGCAACGTGCACGACCTGCTCCCGATGCCCTACACCGAGGAGGCGCTGCGCCACACCACGGCGCGGGTGCGCGCGGTCTCGGACTTCCTGGAGCGGCCGCTGGTGCTGGAGAACCCCTCCTCGTACGTCGAGTTCACGGCCACCACCATGCCGGAATGGGAGTTCCTGTCGCGCCTGGCCGAGGACGCCGACTGCGGGCTGCTCCTGGACGTCAACAACGTGTACGTGAGCGCCTTCAACCACGGCTTCGACGCGGAGGCCTACGTGGACGCGCTGCCCGCGGACCGCGTCGTGCAGTTCCACCTGGCCGGCCACACCCACGAGGGCACGCACATCGTGGACACCCACAGCGACCGCGCCGCGCCCGCGGTCTGGCGCCTGTACGCCCGCGCCTGCCGGCGCACCGGCAACGTGAGCACGCTCTACGAGTGGGACGAGGACATCCCCGACTTCGAGACCGTGCACCGCGAGGCGAAGAAGGCGGCCGCGTACCGCACGTCGGTGCCGGGGGCGGCGGCCTCGCGGTGATGGCGCCGCCCCTGCCGCTCGACCGGCTCCAGCGCTGGATGCAGGCCGTGATCGTGCATCCCGGCGACGCCGCGTCCGCGCCGCGGGCGGCGCTCGCGCGCGGGGAGGCCCCTGGCGCGCGCGTGGCCGACCTCGTCCGCCCGTCGGCGCGGCTCACCGCCGCGGAGCGCGTCGGGATCTATCACGACATGTACCTGCTCCGCATGGAGGAGGCGCTGGCCACCGACTACCCGGCGCTGCGGCACCTGCTCG
This sequence comes from Vicinamibacteria bacterium, assembly GCA_036556645.1. Classification (GTDB taxonomy): domain Bacteria; phylum Acidobacteriota; class Vicinamibacteria; order Fen-336; family Fen-336; genus DATKEG01. Next base: position 9,908 of record DATBIZ010000329.1, read on the forward strand.
GCGAGCGCGGGTTCCTGGACCTCGTGCGCGGCTACGTGCGGGCGTACCCGTCGCGGCACTTCAGCCTGAACCGGCTGGGGGACCACCTTCCGGAGTACGTCGCGCGCGACGCCCGTCTGAAGCGCCGCGCGTTCTGCCACGACCTCGCGCGGCTGGAGCGGGCGCTGGCCCTGGTGTTCGACGCGCCGCAGACGCCGCCGCTCGGCGCCGATGCGGTCGCGGCCGTGCCCGGCGAGCGATGGGAGGGCGCGCGGCTGGTGCCGGTCGCGGCCTTCGCGCTGCTCGCGTTCCGCTACCCGGTCGGCGCGTACGCCGATTCGGTCCGCGACGACGAGGGCCACGAGCACCCGCCCCTCCGGCGCGCCGACACCTGGGCGGTCGTCTACCGGCGCGACTATTCCGTGTGGCGGCAGGACCTGAGCCGCGCCGGGTACCACGTGCTGCGCGAGCTGGCGTCGGGGCGGACCGTGGGCGAGGCGGTCGCCTCGGCGTTGCGCATCCGCGCCCGCGATCGGCCGACCGAGCGCGGCCTGTTCCGACTGTTCCGGGGTTGGATGGCGGCGGGGCTGTTCCAGGGAATCGAGCTGTAGCCCCGTACCGGAGGCCGTGAGGGAACGGTGCCGGACGGTACCGGTACCGGGACGGCACCGGTATCGGATTCGGATTCGGTATCGGATTCGGATTCGGAATCGAATTCGGACCCGGATTCGGACCCGGATCCGGATCCGGCTACCGTCACCGTCCGGTCGGTCCGGTTCCCGCCACCGTCCCCGTACCGCCCGCCAGAGACCGGAATGGGCCTGGAAGGACTCGAACCTTCGACTAGCCGGTTATGAGCCGGCCGTTCTAACCGCTGAACTACAGGCCCAAGCGAAGACTAGCAGCAAAGGCCCACGCGGCCCACTCGCCTCCGTACAATCGAAGAGGGGGCGATATGAAGACCGACTCCAGCACCACCGTGTCCGTCTGGATGGCCACCGCGGACATGCCGCGGCCCCCGCGGCTCGCGCGCGACCTGCAGGTGGACGTGTGCGTGGTCGGGGCCGGCATCGCGGGGCTGACCACCGCGTACCTGCTGCGCAAGGAGGGGAAGAGCGTGGCCGTCCTGGAGGACGGGCCCCTGGCGGGCGGCGAGACCAGCCGCACCACCGCGCACCTCGCGCTGCCCGACGAGTTCTTCCGGGAGCTCGAGCACATGCACGGCGCGGAGGGCGCGCGCCTGGCCGTGCAGAGCCACCTCGCGGCCGTGGACCTGATCGAGACGATCGTGCGCCGCGAGGAGATCGCCTGCGACTTCGAGCGCCTGCCGGGGTACCTGTTCGCGCCCGAGGGCGAGCCGCCGGACGAGCTGATGAAGGAGCTGGAGGCGGCGCGGCGGCTGGGCTACACGAACGTGCAGAAGGTGGCGCGCGCGCCGATGCCGGGCCAGGACACCGGCCCCGCCCTGCGCTTCCCCGGCATGGGCCAGTTCCACCCGCTCGAATACCTGCGCGGGCTCGTGCGCGTGCTCGAGCGCGAGGGCGGCCTGGTGTTCGCCGACACCCGGGCCGAGACCTTCGAAGGCGGCGCGAACGCGCGCGTGGCCACCACCGACGGCCACACGGTGCGCTGCCAGGCGATCGTGGTCGCCACCAACAGCCCGGTGAACGATCGCGTGGTGATCCACACCAAGCAGCACCCGTACCGGACCTACGTCGTCGGCCTGCGGGTGCCCGTGGGCTCGGTGGAGCGCGCGCTCTACTGGGACTACGACGACCCCTACCACTACGTGCGCGTGCAGCGCCCGCGCGGCGCGGCGCACGAGGTGGTGATCGTGGGGGGCGAAGACCATCACACCGGCCAGAAGGACGACGCCGACCTCCGCTGGGAGCGGCTCGAGCGCTGGACGCGGCAGCGCTGGCCGATGGCGGGGGAGACCGAGTTCCACTGGTCGGGGCAGGTGATGGAGCCGGTGGACGGACTCGCCTACATCGGCCGCAACCCGATGGACGCGGACAACGTCTACGTCGCGACCGGCGACTCCGGCAACGGCATGACGCACGGGACCATCGCCGGGATGCTGCTCACCGACCTGATCCACGCGCGCGTGAACCCCTGGGCCACGGTCTACGACCCGGCCCGCTTCTCGCCGCGCGCCACCAAGGAGTGGGTGGTCGAGGCGACGCACTCCAGCGCGCCCTACGCGCAGTGGCTCACCCCGGGCGAGGTGTCGTCCGCCGACGAGATCCCGCCGGGGCAGGGCGCGATCGTGCGGCGCGGCCTGACCAAGGTGGCCGTCTACCGCGACCCGAGCGGCGCCCTGGTCGAGCGCTCGGCGGTGTGCCGGCACCTGGGCTGCTTCGTGGAATGGAACTCCGGCGAGAAGAGCTGGGACTGCCCCTGCCACGGCTCGCGCTACACCGCCGAGGGACGCGTGGTGAACGGCCCCGCCTTCACGGACCTGCCGCCGGCCGAGAGCGAACGCTGAACCTATAATCCGCCGTGCTCTCCGCGTCCGCGCGGCGCCACGCCGCCGCCGCGGCGGCGTATGCCCTGCTGGCCGTCGTGTGGTCCGCGCCGGCCTCGCTCGCGCCCGCCGAGCGCGTCCCGGACCTCGGCGACCCGCTCCACCTCTCCTGGGTGATGGCCTGGGACGCGCACCAGGTCGTGCGGCGGCCCTGGGCGCTGTTCGAGTCGAACAGCTTCCACCCCTACGCGCGGAGCCTGGCCTTCGCGGACCACCTGCTGCCGGAGGCGATGACGGTGGCCCCCGTCTTCTGGGCCACCGGCAACGCCGTGCTCGCCTACAACGTGGCCGTGGTCGTCGCGCTGACGCTCTCCGCGCTGGCCCTGTTCGCGCTGGCGCAGGCGATCGGCCTCGGGGGCGCGGCGTCGTTCCTGGGCGGGCTGGTGTACGCGTTCAACGCGTTCACGCAGCACGAGACCGCCCGCGTGCACGTGCTCAACGTGCAGTGGTGGCCGCTCGCGGTCCTCTTCCTGGACCGTTTCGCGCGGCTGGGCCGGGTCCGCGATGCGGCGGCGATGGCCGCCTTGCTGCTGGTGCAGGCGCTCTCCGGCACGTATTACCTCGTCTACACCCTGGTGATCGCGCCGGCGTGGCTGGCGCTGGGCTGGCTGGTGGCGCGGCGGCGTCCGGCCGCGCGCGAGCTGCGTGCGCTCGCGGTCTGCGCCGCGGTCGCCGCCGCGGTGGTGGCGGCGGTCCTCTGGCCCTACGTGGCGCAGTTCCGCGCGATGGCCTTCGAGAAGAGCTGGGCGCCGGGCGCCGACCTGCTCTCCTACGCGAGCGCGCCGCCGCGCGGCCTGCTCGCTCCGGCCCTCGCGCTCGAGCGCGCCCGCTCCGAGCTGCCGCACTTCGTCGGGGTCGTCGGCGGGCTGCTGATGGCCGCCGGCGCGGTCCTCACCCTCGCCGGCCGGGTGCCGCCGCCCGCGCGGGTGGTGGCCGCGATCGCGCTGTTCACCGCGACCGCGGGCGTGCTGCTCTCGCTGGGCCCGCTCGTGCACGCGGGCGGGCGGCTCCTCGGCCCCGGCCCCTACGGGCTCCTCTACCGCTGGCTGCCCGTGATGCGCGGGATGGCCGGGCCCGAGCGCGTCGCGGTGCTGGCGCTGCTGGGCGGCGCCGTCCTCGCCGCGCTGGGCGCGCACGCGCTGCTCGAGCGGCTCCGCGGGCGCGCCGCGGCCGTGGCCGCGGCGGCGCTGGCCGTGCTGCTGCCGGTCGAGCAGTGGAGCCGCCCCCGCCCTCCGGGCCACGTGCCCTCGGGCGACCAGGTGCCGCCCGTGTATCGCTGGCTGGCCGGCAACGGGAGCGGCCCGGTGGTCGAGCTGCCCGTGTATCCCTTCCGCGCCCGCCGGCTCTGGGCCGCCTACCTCTACTTCTCGACGTACCACTGGCGCCCGATCCCGGTCGGCCGCACCTCGTTCTACCCGCCGGCGCACGAGTGGCTGGTGTGGGGCCTGCGCGGGTTCCCGGACGCCACCTCGCTGGCGCTGCTCGACCGGCTGGGGCTCACCACCGTCGTCGTGCACCCGCGCCTGTGGGACGAGGCCGAGCGTGGGCCGCGCCTGGCCGCGGTGGCGGCCGAGCCTCGCCTGTCCGCGGCCGCGTCGTTCGCGGAGGTGCCTCCCGCGCGTTTCGCGCCGCTGGGGCTGGGCGAGGAGCAGGTGTACGCGCTGGCGCCCGGCCCGCCTCCCCCGCCGGCTTGCGTGCCCTACGGAGAGCTGTCGCAGGCGGGTTGGACGGCCACCGGCACCGGCGTGAACAAGCCCGAGCGCGTGCTCGACGGCGACGCGCGCACGGCGTGGATGACCGCGATCCCGCAGCGCGGAGGCGACCGGCTGGAGGTGGACCTCGCCGGCGCGCACGAGGTGGCGGCGGTCGCGCTCGACATCGGGTACCCGCACGAGGAGTTCGCGCGCAACCTGGTGCTGGCGGTGGACGACGGCGGCGGGTGGCAGCGCGTCGAATACGCGGACGGTCCGGCCGAACGGCTGGCCACCCTCGACACGCTGCTCGAGCGGCCGCGCGAGGCGCGCATGGTGCTGCGCTTCGCGCCCCGGCCCGTGCGCCGGCTGCGCCTGGCCATCGGGCTGCGTGAAGAGGACCCGGCCTGGCCCCGCTGGTCGGTGCCGGAGCTGCGGCTGTTCGCGTCCTGTCAGTAGCCCAGGCCGTGGCCGAACGCGTACAGCGGGTCGTAGGCCGCGTCGCCGACGTTGATCGGGACCTGCGCCATGCTGCGCGGCCAGGTGAACGAGAGCTTGCCCGACGGCTGGAAGTCGCCGAAGAGCACGTCGGCCACGCCCTGGCCCTCGGAGCCGGGGAGCCACGCGGCGACGATCGCGTCGGCCTGCTCCGCCACGTCGCCGAGGATCATCGGCCGGCCCGAGACGACGACCACGACCACCGGGATGCCGGCCTTCTTCACGCTGGCGAACGCGGCGCGGTCCTCCGCGGAGAGCGACAGGTCCGCGCGGTCGCCCAGGAACTCCGCGTAGGGCGCCTCGCCGACCACGACCACGCCGGCCTCCGCGCCCGCGGCCCCGCTGCCGTCCTTGGCGTAGGTGACCCGCGTCGAGCCCGCCGCCGCGCGCAGGCCGGCCAGGATCGTGGTCCCGGTGGTGACCGGCCCGGCCGCGCCCTGCCAGCTGATCGTCCAGCCGCCGCACTGCCGGCCGACGTCGTCCGCGTTGGCGCCGGCCACGTGGATGCGCCGG
>DATBIZ010000330.1:0-8806 GCA_036556645.1 Vicinamibacteria bacterium
CGGCGTGGAAGACCTCTCGCGTCGACGCCGCCGAATGGGAAGACATCCGGAGCGGGCTCCGGCACGAGACGTCCCGGTGGCGCGAGGTCTTGCGCTCAGCCCGTGAGGTCAGCGACGTCGAGCTGGCCGGCATGATCGGCAGCGTGGCCCACCTTGCGTACCACCTCGGTGCGATACGCCAGATCGGCGTGCCGACGCGTGGTCCACGCGAGGGAACGTTCGTGGACCGGTCCTGAGACGGCCGCGTCCGGGCGCGACGACCTCCCGCGGTGCCCCGCCGGCAGAAGGCGTCCGGCGCCGCCCGCGGGGTGCGCGGCGGTGAGCAGGGCGACGGCGAGGCTCGCGGCGAGAGAGACCCGCAACCGCTGCCGCTTCCCGTAGGTCAGGGTCCGCCACAGCCACTCGGCCGGTCCGAACCGGAAGTGGCCCAGCCAGAGCCGTGCCAGGACGAGCTGAAGGCCGAAGCCCAGGACGGCGAGAGCCAAGAGGGCGGCCGGTCCGACGTCGCCCATCAGCGCGGGACCGCCCGTGAAGCCGTAGAACATCCAGAGGCCGAACATCGTCTGCGACAGATACCAGGTCAAGGCCATCCGGCCGATCGGAGCCAGACCGCGCGCCGCGCGGCCCCAGCGGGGGCTCAGGAACACCAGCACCAGGCCCGCCGCATAGGCCAGGGTCAGGCCGAACTGGCCCGCCTCGATCACGAGCCGGCGCGCGAAGACGAGCGGGGCGTCGTCCCTGATCCGGGGGAGCAGCGCGAACACCGTGCTCCCGATCGCGCCGACGGGCACCCCGACGAGGACCACCCTCCACAGCAGGGATCGGCTCGCGGCCAGGCTCCCGAGCGGCAGCGTCCGCGCGACGTACAGCCCGAGGAGCAGCCGTCCGAAGACGGCCAGCTCATACGCGACGTGCCCCCACGAGAAGGTGAGGTACGCGTCGTAGCGGAGGTTCGCCGCCATCATCTCGCCGGAGTCGCCTTCGGAGAACGCGGCGAGCACCAGGGCATCGAAGTCCGCCGTCGCCGGTGCCGGGGCCGGGCTCCACGCCCGAGCGCCCGCGACCAGCGCCGGCGCGAGGACACCGACCGAAAGAGCGATCGCGAGCAGCCGGCCAGGCGCGACGCGGGCGAACAGCGGCAGGAGAAGGGCCCAGAGCGCGTAGAACCGCAGGACGTCTCCCCACCACAGCGCTCCGTGCACCGCCCCGATCACGAAGAGCCAGGCGACGCGCCGGTAGAACCGCGCCGTCCCGCCGCGGCCGCTCGCCCCCGCACGGCTGACGAACAACCAGAAGCTGATGCCGAACAGGACCGAGAAGAGGCCGATGAACTTGTTCTCGACGAAGAAGCGCTCGAGCAGGTACGCGGCCCGGTCGAGCGCGCCCGGGAACCGCGCCGCGCGCTGCTCGCCGGCCATGTAGCCGATGCCCGCGAAGACGAGCAGGTTCGCCCAGAACACGCCGAAGAGGGCGAAGCCGCGCAGCGCGTCCACGACCTCCAGGCGGTCGGCTCCGGCCGCGGGGCTCGTGGGCGCGCTCATCGCCGCTCAGGCCTCCAGCGCGGCCTGGATCTCGCGCAGCTCGTCCGCGGTGGGCACGTCTTCGCGGTACTCGCGCCGGATGCGGCGGTACCAGTACCGCGCGTTCGAGACGTCGCCTTCCATCCGGTGGCACACCGCGTGGATCCAGTTGGCGAGGTCGCTCTCCTCGTGCTCCTGCACGATCGCGTGCGCGGCCGCCCAGTCCCCGGAGAGGGCCTTCCTGACCGCGCCGCGCAGGGCGGCCCGCAGCGCGTCGCTCACGCCAGCGACGCGAACGCCTCGGCGGCGGCGGCGACCGTTCCGTCCAGGTCCACCTCGCGGTGCGCGGCGGAGAGGAACAGCGCCTCGAACTGCGCCGGCGGCAGGTAGAAGCCGCGGTCGAGCATCGCGTGGAAGAAGCGGCCGAACCGCGCGGTGTCGGAGCGCTTCGCGCTCGCCCAGTCCGTGACCGGGCCCTCGCAGAAGAAGACGGTCAGCAGCGAGCCGACCCGGTTGACGGTCACCGTGACCCCCGCGGCGCGGGCGGCCCGCGCCAGCCCGTCCTGCAGCCGCGCGCCGAGCGCCTCGAGCCGCTCGTAGAGGCCGGGCGAGGCCAGCGCGTCGAGCGTGGCGCAGCCGGCGGCCATGGCCAGCGGGTTGCCCGAGAGCGTGCCGGCCTGGTACACGGGGCCCTCGGGCGCCACCAGCGCCATCACCTCGGCACGCCCGCCGTAGGCGCCGACCGGCAGGCCGCCGCCGATGATCTTGCCCAGGCAGGTCAGGTCGGGCGCGACGCCGTAGAGCTGCTGCGCGCCGCCGGGGGCGACGCGGAAGCCGGTGATCACCTCGTCGAACACCAGCAGCGCGCCCGTGCGCGCGGTGATCTCGCGCAGCCCGCGCAGGTAGCCCTCGCGCGGGGCGACGACGCCCATGTTGCCGACGACCGGCTCCACGATCACCGCCGCGAGGTCTTCGCCGTGCGCGGCCACCGCCGCTTCCACCGCCTGCAGGTCGTTGAAGGGCGCCACCAGCGTGTCGGCCACCGTGCCCTCCGGCACGCCCGGCGAGCCGGGGATGCCGAGGGTGGCCACGCCGGAGCCGGCCGCGACCAGCAGCGCGTCCGCGTGCCCGTGGTAGCAGCCCTCGAACTTCAGGATCTTGCGCCGGCCGGTGAAGCCGCGCGCCACGCGGAGCGCGCTCATGGTGGCCTCGGTGCCCGAGGAGACGAAGCGCACCTTCTCCACCGCGGGCATGCGGTGCACCACGCGCTCCGCCAGCTCGACCTCGGCCTCGCAGGGCGCCCCGTACGACGTCCCGCGGGCGGCCGCGCGCGTCACCGCCTCGATCACCGCCGGGTGCGCGTGGCCCAGGATCATGGGGCCCCAGGAGCCGACGTAGTCCACGTAGGCGCGGCCGTCGGCGTCGACCAGGCGCGCGCCGGCCGCGGAGGCGATGAACAGGGGGTCGCCGCCGACGGCCTTGAACGCGCGCACCGGCGAGTTGACGCCGCCCGGGATCCTCTGGCGCGCCCGGGTGAACAGCTCGGCCGACCGGCTCACGGCCTAGGCGAGCAGCTCGAGGGAGACGTCCGCCTGCTCGGCGTCGCGCCGCAGCACCGCGGCCACCAGGGCGGCCATCGCGTAGAAGGCCCCGCTCAGCAGCACCGCGTAGCGGCCCGTCTCGGGGCCGGCGGCACCCAGCAGCCCGAGCAGGAAGCGCCCGGGGAGGACGATCCAGCTCAGGCCGTCGAGGAACGCGAGGGCCACGACCGCCAGGAACAACGTGGTGCGAAGGAGAAGCCAGCCCGCTCGGATCACGGTCGAACCCCTACTTGCCGCCGCGCGCGAACTCCAGCGCGTGATAGGTGATGACCACGTCGGCCCCGGCGCGGGCGATCGCGGTCAGCGTCTCGCGCATGATGCGCGCCTCGTCGATCCAGCCCTTCTCGGCCGCCGCCTTGACCATCGCGTACTCGCCGGAGACGTTGTAGGCGGCCACCGGCACGTCCACCGCGTCGCGGACCTCGCGGATCACGTCGAGGTAGGCGAGCGCCGGCTTCACCATGACCATGTCGGCGCCCTCTTCGAGGTCGAGCCGCACCTCGCGCAGCGCCTCGCGGCGGTTGGCGGGATCCATCTGGTAGCTGCGGCGGTCGCCGAACTGCGGCGCGGAGTCCGCCGCCTCGCGGAACGGGCCGTAGAACGCCGAGGCGTACTTCGCCGCATAGGAGAGGATGGCGATGTCGCTCAGGCCGCTCGCGTCGAGCCCCCGGCGGATCGCGCCCACGCGGCCGTCCATCATGTCCGAGGGCGCCACCACGTGCGCGCCCGCCTGCGCGTGCGAGAGCGCCATCCGCGTCAGCAGGCCCAGGGTGGGGTCGTTCTGCACGTCCCCGCCCTCCACCACCCCGCAGTGGCCGTGCGAGGTGTACTCGCACAGGCACACGTCGGTGACCACGAGCAGGTCGCGGCACTGCTGGCGGATGGCCCGCGTGGCCTGCTGGACGACGCCGGTGTCGGACCAGCCCTCGGACCCGAGGGGGTCCTTGTGCTCCGGCAGCCCGAAGAGCAGCACGCCGCCGATGCCGAGCTGTTCGGCTTCGCGCGCGTCGCGTGCGGCCTCGTCCGCCGAGAGGTGGAAGCACCCCGGCAGCGAGGCGATCTCGCGGCGTACGCCGCGCCCCGGGACCACGAACAGCGGATAGATCAGCCGGTCGGCGGTCAGCCGCGTCTCGCGCACCAGCGACCGGAGCCGCTCGGTGCGCCGCAGCCGGCGCGGCCGCTCGGTGAGCCCCTCCGCCGCCTCCGCGCCCGCCTTCGCCCCGCGCGCCGCCTGGGCCGGGCTACTCATCGTCGTCCCCGAAAAAGAACTCGTTGGCGCACTGCTTGCCGCAGAAGCAGCGTCCCATCGAGCGATGCGCGCAGTCGTCGCAGACCCATTTGAAGCAGATCGGGCACTTGTTGAGATGCCGGTCCTGGTCGTTGACCTGGCAGCGCAAGCATTCCATCGGGGTGCCTCGTAGTTCGACGCGGCGGACCCGAGACTATAACACCGCACAGCTTTTTACCAGGATGCGCGGGCGCCGTCGTTGGAGACGGTCAAGCGCCGTAGTACACTGTCACGGTTGAGCTTGCGCCGGTGATCGGCGCACGGCAGCGCTGAGCAACCGTGGCGGTGTAGCTCAGTTGGTTAGAGCACGCGGCTCATATCCGCGGCGTCCGGGGTTCAAGTCCCTGCACCGCCACCATTTTTCGGCGTACCGGCGGAGGCGTCCCGGGATTTGAGACAGACCCCCCTGCAGACCGCCGTCGCCGGCGCGCTGTCGCGCTCCGCGGGGCTGACGGCCGGCCAGACCGTGGTGGTCGCCCTCTCCGGGGGACCCGATTCGGTCGCGCTGCTCGACGCGCTGACGCGCCTCGCCCCGGCGCGATCCCTCCGCGTGGTCGCCGCGCATCTCGACCACGGACTCCGGCCCGGCTCGCGCGCGGATGCCGCGTTCTGCCGCGGCCTCTGCCGGCGGCTCGGCGTCCCGCTGCGCACCGCGCGGACGGACGTGCGCGGGCGCGCCGAGCGCGAGGGCGGGGGCCTGGAGGAGGCGGCGCGGGTCGAGCGCTACGCGTTCCTGCGGCGCGTGAAGGACGCGGCGGGCGCCCGCGCGATCGCGCTCGCGCACACCCGGGACGACCAGGCCGAGACGTTCCTGCTGCGGCTGCTCCGCGGCTCGGGCCGCGTGGGCCTGGCCTGCATGCGGGAGCGCTCGGGGGACCTGTTCCGGCCGCTCCTGGGCGTCGGCCGGGCCGACGTCCTGGCCCACCTGCGCGAGCGCGGGCTCGAGTGGGTCGAGGATCCCACCAACGCGGACACCACGCTCCTGCGCAACCGCGTGCGCGCGGAGTTGCTGCCGTACCTCGAGCGCCGGTTCAACCCGTCCCTGCGCGAGGCGCTCGCCCGCGCGGCGGCGGTGATGGCGGACGAGGCGGACGTGCTCGACGCGCTGGCGGCGGACCTGCGGCAGAGCGCCCGCACCGCGACCGAGGGTACGGTCGCGCTGTCCCGCCGGACGCTCGCGGCGGCGCCGCGCGCGATCGCGCGGCTCGCGCTGCGGCAGGCGCTCGGGGAGGCCGGCGGTCTGCGCGGGGTCACGGCCGTCCACGTCGAGCGCCTCCTGGCCCTCATCGCCTCGCCCCGTGCCTCGGGGCGGTCCCTGGCCCTGCCCGGCGGCCGCGCCGCGGTGGTGCACTTCGACGAGCTGCGGATGGGGCCGGCGGTGCGGCCGGCGGCGATCCCCTTCGCCCTGGAGCTGCCCGTGCCGGGCCGGGTGACCCTGCCCGGCGGCCGCACGCTCGAGGCGCGCCCGGTGCGCGGGCCCGCACCGGCCAGGCCGGCCGACCCGGCCGAGGTGGTGCTCCGCGTGCCGGCGGGAACGCTGTTGGCCCGGACGCGGCGGCCCGGCGACCGGGTCCGTCTCGGGCGGCGCGAGGTGAGCCTGAAGCGCTACTTGATGGACCGGCGGGTCCCGGCGGCCGAGCGGCCCACGCTGCCGCTGGTGGCGTCGGGCTCGCGCGTGCTGTGGGTGCCCGGCCATCTTCCGGAGCCGGAGGAGGATGCGGGCGGCCGCTTCGTCCGTATTAAGCTACGGACGACGAGGCGCGAGGCAGGAGATTGCGCGTGACCGACGCCACACCGGAGGTGCTGTTCCCCGCGGACGAGATCGCCCGCCGCGTGGCGGGGCTCGGCCGGGAGGTCACGCGCGCGTTCGACGGCCGCGAGGTGCGGGTGGTCGGCCTGATGAAGAGCTGCCTGGTCTTCATGGCCGACCTGATCCGGCACGTGCCGCTCGACACCACCTGCCACTTCCTCGGCTCCTACGCCCTGCGCGACGGCGGCCCCGGGCCCGCGCGCACGGACATCGTGTACCAGGCCGAGATCCCCTACGAGGGGCAGGACATCCTCTTGCTGGACGACATCATCGACACCGGGATCACGCTGCGCTACCTGCTCGATCACATCCACGAGAGGAACCCCCGCAGCGTGAAGGTGTGCGTGCTGATCGACAAGACGGGCGACCGCAAGGTGGACGTCCGCCCCGACTGGGCGGCCTTCACCCTCGGCGAGCCCTTGAAAGACGACCGCTTCATCGTGGGCTACGGGCTCGACCACCTCGAGCGGTACCGCGGGCTCCCGTATCTCGGGACGATCCCGCGCCCCGTGCCGTTCAACCGCCCTGGGAGGGCATCGAAGTGAACGCTACGTTCAAGACGATCATGCTGTGGATGTCGCTGCTGGTGGTCATCTTCCTGGCCTGGCACTTCGCCCAGATCCAGAAGAAGGAGACCACCTGGAAGTTCAGCGAGTTCATGCAATACGTGCAGAAGGGCCAGGTGAAGGAAGTCACCATCACCGGCAACGAGGTCAAGGGCAAGAACGCGAGCAACGAGACCTTCCGCACGTACGCGCCGGTGGGCTACGAGAAGTACCTGGACGAGCTGCTGGCCAAGAGCGTCGCCGTGAACATCGAGCGCGACCAGACCCCGGCCTGGGCCAACATGCTGATCTCCTGGGCGCCGTTCCTGCTCCTCATCGGTTTCTGGGTCTTCTTCATGCGCCAGATGCAGAGCGGGGGGAACAAGGCGCTCTCGTTCGGCAAGTCGAAGGCGAAGCTCCTGGCCAGCCAGCAGAAGAAGGTCACGTTCAAGGACGTGGCCGGGGTGGACGAGGCCAAGGAGGAGCTGCAGGAGATCATCGAGTTCCTGCGCGAGCCCCAGAAGTTCCAGAAGCTCGGCGGCCGCATCCCCAAGGGCGTGCTGCTGATGGGCCCTCCGGGGACGGGCAAGACCCTGCTCGCCCGCGCGATCGCCGGCGAGGCGAACGTGCCCTTCTTCTCCATCTCGGGCTCGGACTTCGTGGAGATGTTCGTGGGCGTGGGCGCCTCGCGCGTCCGCGACCTGTTCGAGCAGGGCAAGAAGAACGCGCCCTGCATCATCTTCATCGACGAGATCGACGCCGTCGGCCGGCACCGCGGCGCCGGCCTGGGCGGCGGCCACGACGAGCGCGAGCAGACGCTGAACCAGCTCCTGGTGGAGATGGACGGGTTCGAGAGCAACGACGGCGTGATCCTGATCGCGGCCACCAACCGGCCCGACGTGCTCGACCCGGCGCTGCTGCGCCCGGGCCGCTTCGACCGGCGCGTGGTGGTGTCGCGTCCCGACGTGCGCGGGCGCGAGGGGATCCTCCAGGTGCACACCCGCAAGATCCCGCTGGCCGAGGACGTGGACATCACCACCCTCGCCCGCGCCACCCCGGGGTTCTCCGGCGCCGACCTGGCGAACCTGGTGAACGAGGCCGCCCTGCTCGCCGCCCGCCGCAACCAGAAGTTCGTGATGATGGGCGACTTCGAATCGTCGAAGGACAAGGTGCTCATGGGCGCCGAGCGCAAGAGCATGATCATCACCGACGAGGAGAAGAAGGTCACCGCCTACCACGAGGGCGGTCACGCGCTGCTGGCCGCGCTGCTCCCGCACACCGACCCGCTGCACAAGGTCACCATCATCCCGCGCGGCATGGCCCTGGGCGTCACCCAGCAGCTCCCGAGCGAGGAGAAGCACAACTACACCAAGGAGCAGCTCGAGAGCCGCATCGCGGTGTGCATGGGCGGGCGGATCGCCGAGGACATCACCTTCGGCCAGATCTCCACCGGCGCGCAGAACGACATCGAGCAGGCCACCGAGATGGCGCGCAAGATGGTGTGCGAGTGGGGCATGAGCGAGAGCCTCGGCCCCCTCACCTACGGGAAGAAGGAAGAGCAGGTCTTCCTGGGCAAGGAGTTCAACCGGCACCAGGACTACAGCGAGGCCACCGCGCTGCAGATCGACGCGGAGATCAAGCGCATCGTGACCCTCCAGTACGACCGCGCGCAGAAGACGCTGACCGAGAACCGCGCCATGCTGGTCCGCGTGGCCGAGGCGCTGCTCGAGTACGAGGTGCTCGACGCCGAGCAGCTCCGCCAGATCATGGAGGGCAAGCCGATCGAGGTGCGCACCGCCGCGCGCCCGACCGCGCCGCCGCCGCCGCCGCGCGAGGGCCGGACCGAGCCGGCCGACGACCGCGTGGGCGGCATCCTGCCCCCGCTGGCGCCCAAGCCGACCTCGTAGCCGAGCTGGGGGCGCGCACCCCGCGCGCCCCCCAGACCCCCGCGCGCGCTCGCGGGAGGGAATCCCGCTTCGTGCCGGGCCGTGGCCGCCGGGCCGTCTACTGGAAGTACCCGTTCACGTCCAGGATCACGTGGA
>DATBIZ010000331.1:0-2840 GCA_036556645.1 Vicinamibacteria bacterium
TGCGGAGGTTGCCGCTGAGCGCCATGGCCGCGCCGGCCTCAGCTCACGCTCAGCCGTTTTCCCAGGACAGGTCCCAGAAGAGGTAGTCGCGCCAGCTGTCGGGCGCGCGCTGGATGCCGAGGCTCAGCGTGAGCGAGGGCAGGGCCGCCGGACGGCGCGGCTTGCGCAGCAGGGTGTAGCCGACCTCTTCGGGCGTGTGATCGCCTTTCTTGCGGTTGCAGGGGATGCAGCAGGTGACGATGTTGTCCCAGCCCTTGTGGCCGCCGCGCGCGACCGGGATCACGTGGTCGAACGTCAGCTGGGACGGCGGGAAGCGGCGGTGGCAATACTGGCAGCGGTGCTCGTCGCGCGCGTACACGTTCGTGCGCGAGAACGGCACGTCGGCAAAGGGGCGTTTCATGCGGACGTGACGGAGCAGGCGAAGCACCGACGGAAGCTTCACCCGGACCGTGACGCCGCGGATCTCCCGTTCATAGACGGCGATGACCTCGACCTTCCCCTGGAAGAGGAGGGTCATGGCCTTCTGCCACGACACGATCCTCAGCGGCTCGTAGGTGGCATTCAGGACAAGGGTCTGATCCATGCGCCCGACTCGCCGAAAATTGTGCCCTCCGCGAGCGGGGGCTGTCAAGGCGGGGGGTTGTGGCTTAAGTCACTCAGCGAATCGGCTTTACTTGGCCGCGCGGGCGGCCTGCACGATCCCGACGAGCTTCTTCGCGCGCTCGCTGATCACCGACGCCCGGCCCTCACGCAGCGCCTTGACGTCGACGAGGTCGGACCCGAGCCCGAGCGCGGAGGCGCCGGCCTTGATGAAGTCCGCCGCGGTCTCCAGGTTCACGCCGCCGGTGGGCACGAGCTCGACCTGCGGCAGCGGCGCTTTCAGCGCCTTGATGTAGCTGGCGCCGCCCACCGCGCTGCAAGGGAACACCTTGACCATGTCCGCCCCGGCCTGCCAGGCCGCGAGCACCTCGGTCGGGGTCAGCGCCCCGGGCAGCACCGGCACGCTGTAGCGGCGGCAGCAGGCGATGGTCTCCACGCTCGTGGTGGGCGCCACGATGAACTGCGCGCCGGCCAGGATGCAGGCGCGCGCGGTCTCCGCGTCGATCACGGTGCCGGCACCGATCACCGCGCTGCCGCCGAAGCGCCGCGCGATCTTCTCGATCAGCGGCACCGCGTCCGGAACGGTCATGGTCACCTCGAGCACGTCCACTCCGCCCTCGAGGATCGCGTCGATCGCCTGCACCGCCTCGTCCGCGGACTGCGCGCGCACCACCGGCACCAGGCCGAGATCGTGGATGCGGCCCAGCACGCGGTCCTTCCTGCTCGTGGTCATCGCTGCACCCTCGCCGTTCCGCCCTTCATCAGCCGCTCGACCTCCGCGAACGTCGCCATGGTCGTATCGCCGGGCGTGGTCATGGCCAGCGCCCCGTGCGCGGCGCCGCACTCCACCGCCCACTGCGGGTCCTTGCCGGCCAGGAACCCGTACACCAGGCCCGAGGCGAACGAGTCGCCGCCGCCGACCCGGTCGAAGATCTCGAGGTTCTCGCGGGTGGCCGCCTGGTAGAGCCGCCCGTCGTACCAGAGCACCGCGCCCCAGTCGTTCACGGTCGCGGTCCTGGCGTTGCGCAGGGTGGTGCCGACCGCCTTGAAGTTCGGGAACGCCTGCACGACCTGAGCGATCATCCGCGCGAAGTTCGCCGGGTCGAGCGCGGAGAGGTGCTCGTCCACGCCCTCCACCGCGAAGCCGAGCGCCGCGGTGAAGTCCTCCTCGTTGCCGAGCATCACGTCCACCAGCGGGGCCAGGTCGCGGTTGACCTCCTGCGCGCGCTCCTGGCCTCCGATCGACTTCCAGAGCGACGGCCGGTAGTTGAGGTCGTACGAGACCACCGTGCCGTGGCGCCGCGCCGCCTCCATGGCCTCCTTCGCCACCAGCGGGGTCGTCTCGGAGAGCGCGGCGAAGATGCCGCCGGTGTGGAACCAGCGCGCGCCCTCGGTCCCGAACACGCGCTCCCAGTCGACGGCGCCGGGCCGGAGCTGCGAGACCGCGGTGTGCCCGCGGTCCGAGCAGCCGACGGCGGCGCGCGCGCCGAAGCCCCGCTCCACGAAGTTGAGCCCGTTGCGCGCGGCGCGGCCCACGCCGTCGTCCCTCACCCAGACCAGGTGGGACTGGTCCACCCCGCCCTGGAAGATCAGGTCCTGCACGAGCCGGCCCACCGGGTTGTCCACCAGCGCGGTGACCACGGCCGCGTCGAGGCCGAAGCAGCGCTTCAGGCCGCGCGCCACGTTGTACTCCCCCCCGCCCTCCCAGACGTCGAACGCGCGCGTGGTGTGGATGCGGCCGGCCCCGGGGTCGAGCCGCAGCATCACCTCTCCCAGGCTCACCACGTCGAAGCGGCAGCCGGCCTTGGGCTTCACGGCGAGGGGGGGCATGGCGGAAAGCTAGTCTCGGGCCGCGGTGCGTGTCAACGCGGCGCGGTCACCGCACGAGCATCGCATCGCCGTACGAGTAGAACCGGTAACGCTCGCGTACCGCCTCCGCGTAGGCGCGCAGCACCCGGTCGCGGCCCGCGAACGCGCTGACCAGAAGCAGCAGCGACGAGCGGGGCAGGTGGAAGTTCGTGATCAGGGCGTCCACCACCGAGAACGCGAAGCCGGGGGTGATGGTCAGCGCGCTCTCGCCCTCTCCCACCCGCACCGTGCCGCCGGGGGCCGCCGCCGTCTCCAGAACGCGCGTGGTGGTGGGGCCGACCGCGACCACGCGCCCTCCGCGCGCGCGCGCCGCCGCGATCGCCCGCGCGGCCTCGTCCGGCACCACGTAGGGCTCGGGCGGGAGCGCGTGC
>DATBIZ010000332.1:0-4012 GCA_036556645.1 Vicinamibacteria bacterium
GTCGTCGTGGCCGGAGTACACCGTCTCCTGGCGCTTCGGCCGCACCCGGTACGAGATCACGGTCGAGAACCCGGCCGGGCAGTCGCGCGGCGTCGGGCAGGCGGAGCTCGACGGCGCGGCCGTGGACCCGCGGGCGATCCCGCTCCGCGACGACGGCGGCACGCACCGCGTCCGCGTGGTCCTCGGCGTCGCCCGCCCGATGGCCGCCGAGGCCGGCAAGGCGGCCACCCCGGCCTGAGCGCGCCCCGGCCGGCGCTCCTGCGTGCTCATCCTGGACGGCGGATCATAGCCAGCGCCGCCTCAGGGCCCGGGCCGCGCGCGGGTCAGCTCCCAGAGGCGGACGCCGCGCGCCTTGGCCACCGTGCGCACCTCGAGCCCTTCGCCGCCGGCGGTGTTGCGCAGGCCCGAGCGCTCCTCCTCCTCGAGCAGGATCAGGAAGCCGCGCTCACGGATGCCGCGCAGCCAGGCGTGCAGGACGGGGCCTTCGTCCGGGCAGGTGCGTCGCGTGCACACGACCGCGCCGGGCAGCCTCCCCCGCGCATAGAAGAGGAAGGCGTCGCCGGCGTACCGCGAGACCATCACCGGTTCGCCGCGCGCGACGTGCCGCTCCGCCTTCTCCACGAGCGCGTCCACGTCGTGCAGCACGTCGAAGAGGAAGTACCGGCTCACGTCGGTGCGGTACGGCCGCACGCGGTGCGCGATGCCCTGGGCGCTCCAGCCCAGGCCGGCGACCACCGCGAGCGCCGCCCCCAGGCGTTCTCCCCCGGCGCGGCCAAGGAGGCGCCCGCCGGCGCGGGCGGCCTCCACCAGGCCGGACGCCACCATCAGGAGGATCGGCGGCGCCGCGAAGAGCAGCAGGCGGCCGTGGCCGGTCACGTAGCGCCCGAGCAGGACCGCCGCCACCGTGGCGGCCGCGGGCGCGAGCCACAGCGCGATCAAGAGGCCGCGATGCCTCCGCGGCCACGCGAAGAGGCCCACCGCGGCGAGCAGCGCGGCCAGGGGCCACAGCCCCGGGAACAGGTACGGCACCGAGACCGCGACGTACCGCCACAGCGCGGCCGCCGCCGCCGCCGGCGGCGGGCCCAGCGCCTCGGCGATCAGCTCGTCGCGCCAGGTCTCGCGCAGGCGCGGCACCTCCGACTGCGGCCCGAGCACGGCCCAATACGCGGCGGTGAACGAGAGCGCGAAAGCGGCCGCGGCGATCCAGGGAAGCGCGCCGCGCCGCCCGCGCCAGGCCACCCACGCCAGCGTGGGGACGACCACGAAGTTCGCGCCGAAGGCCACCCAGGGCGCCACCAGCGCGCAGGCCACCAGAGCGGCCGCGACCGCGCGTCGCCGCACCGGGCCGGCCGCCGGCTCGACCCACCGCAGCGCGAGCAGGGGCACGAGCACGGCGAGGAGCAGGTCGAGGCTGTAGGGCTTCAGCTCGCGCGCGTAGTACACGAAGGCCGGCAGCCCCGCCGCGAGCCAGACGGCGGCGATCGCGGTCCACGACGAGGCTCCCAGCCCGCGCGCGAGCGCGCCCAGCAGCGGCACCGCGCACAGGCCGGCCGCGAGCGGAAGCAGGCGTAGCGAGACCTCCGGCGGCAGGAGCGGCAGCGCACCGGTGAGCTTCACGGCCGCCAGGAAGCCCAGCGGCACCGGGTGCAGGTCCTGGAAGAGCCGGTCGAGCGGCTGGCGGGCGAGCCGAGCCACCCAGGCCTCGTCGCGCCAGAACGGCTTCGTCCAGAGCCAGAGCACGCGCGCCACGGCCGCGACGCCGAGGGCCAGCGGCACCCAGGGCGCGCGCCCCGGTCGCGCCTGCGGGCTCGCCGCGCGGACGGTCGGGAGGATCGGAGCGGCGGAGGCGCGCACGGCGCCAGAGCCTAACGCACGAAGCGCCGCTTGACCCAGGTGCCGCGGCCGCGATATCAGTTCGCCGCTCGAAACCAGATCCACCGGCACGGAGGCGCCTGATGCGGATGGCGGCTTGACGTCCCTCGTTGCGGGCGCGAGCGCACCGGTCCTGTCCCTGCCGTTCGTATCCGTGATCGTCCCGGTCTTCCACGACGAGCCGGCGCTGCGGCGATGCCTGCGCGCGTTGGCCGCGCAGTCCTATCCCCCGGCGCTCTACGAGGTCGTGGTCGTGGACAACGGCGGGAACCCGCAGATCGAGCGGATCGCGCGCCGGTTCCGGCGCGTCACGGTCGTGCGGGAGCCGGCCGCCGGGGCCTACGCCGCGCGCAACCGCGGCGCCGCCGTGGCCCGCGGAGAGGTGCTGGCGTTCACCGATGCCGACTGCATTCCCGACCGCGCCTGGCTGGAGCGTGCCGTCCGCGCGCTCGACGGCGCCCCGCGCTGCGGGCTGGTGGCCGGGCGCATCGACCTGTTCGCCCGCGACCCGCGCCGGCCGCGGCCCAGCGAGCTGTACGAGACGGCCGCCGCGTTCCGGCAGAAGGACTACGTCGAGCGATGGCGGTTCGGCGCGACCGCCAACCTGATGACCCGGCGCGACGTGTTCGAGACGGTCGGCGGCTTCGACGGCCGGCTGCGCTCGCTGGGCGACCGCGAATGGGGCCGGCGCGTGTTCCAGGCCGGCTACGACCTCGTCTACGCGGACGACGCGGTGGTGCGCCACCCGGCGCGCGCGTCGCTGTTCGACCTCTGGCGGCGCGCGGCGCGGACGGCCGGCGGCTTCTTCGACCTGGTCCGCACCGCCGGCTACCCGGCGCGCGCGGCGTGGCGCGACGCTCCGGTGGGCCTGGTGCCGGCCCGGCACCTGGTCGGCCGGCCGCGGACGCCCGCGGACACTCCCTGGGGGATGCGCGAGCGGGTCACGGTGGCGGCGGTGGCGCTCTCGGTGATCCTGGTGCGGGTGGCGGAGCTGGCGCGGCGCGCCGCCGGCGGCCGCGCGCGGCGGCGATGACCACCACGAGCCCGATCGACCTCTCGATCGTGATCGAGTGCACCACCGGCGAGATCACCGGCCGGTGCGACACCGCGGCCAACCTGGCCGAGTGGCTCGCGCAGGCGCGCGCCCTGCCGGTCCGCAGCGAGATCCTGGTCGTGGCGCCGCGGCTCGTGCGCGCGCCCGACGGCGGAGCGGTGGAGATCCGCTGCCTGGAGGTGCCGGGAGCCGGCTACTACGCGCTGAAGAACGCCGGCGCGGCGGCCGCGCGCGGCGAGATCGTCCTGTTCACCGACGTCGACTGCCGTCCGGGCGCCGCCTACCTTGACACCCTGCTCGAGACGTTCCGCGGTCCCGCCACCGCCTGCGTCGCGGGGAGGAGCCTCTACGACGGCCCGGGCGTCCTCACCCGGCTGAACTCGGCGCATTCGTTCGGCGACCTTCAGCGGGCCCCGGGGTACCTCGACCGGGGCATGGTGGTCAGCCACAACGTGGCGGTGCGCCGCTCGGCGCTGCGCGAGCGGCCATGGGGCCCGAACACCGGCCGCGTCGGCGGCGACGGCTACTTCTGCGACGCGCTGCGGGCGGCCGGCCACCGCATCCGGCTCGAGCCCGGCCTCGTCATCCACCACGAGGACATCAGCTACAGCCTGCGCGGCACGCTGGAGCGCCATCTGCGCGAGCACCTGCTGCCGGTGCGCTACGGGACCGCCCGGCAGCGCTTCTCGGCCGCGTGGACCGTCGCCTCGGTGCTCGCGTTGCGCCCGCTCCTGCGCCTCAAGCGCATCGTGCAGGCGGGGCCGCGCATCGGGATCGGGGTCCGGCACTGGCCGGCCGCGCTGCTGGTCAACGCCGGCTACTGGGTCTTCGACGTGGCCTGCGTGTCCGCGGTGCTCACGGTGCCCCGCCTCCGGCGGCACTGGCTGCGGTTCGTGTACGGCGTCTAGCGCGGCAGGGGCGCGCGCCGGTCGCGTTGCAGGTCCGCCGGCGCCGGGGTAGAGTCCCGACCACACCCACCCCTCAACGGAGGTCTCGATGAGCGCGAAGGCTCTCGGCTGCTGCCTTTTCGTCGCTGCGCTGGTGACCGCCTGCGCGGGCGGCCAGGCCCCCCCCTCGCCCGCGGCC
>DATBIZ010000333.1:0-5009 GCA_036556645.1 Vicinamibacteria bacterium
CGCTGAGCGGGCCGACCGGCGCGAGCAGCACCGGCGCGAACAGGTACAGGTCGCCGTTCTCGCCGATGCGCCGGCGGAAGATCGAGCGGCCGCGGCGGTCGCGCAGCGCGTAGCCCAGCGACCAGAACTGGCCGTACGGGCTCGTCGGCCGGCTGCGGTAGAAGCTCGCGATCGGGTGGCGGCCGGCGGCCTCTTCGTAGAAGCCGGAACCCTGGCTCGACCGGTAGAACGAGGCGATGTCGTAGGGGTGCTGCAGCACGCGGATCCTGTGCCGCGGCTCGGGGCGCGCCGCCTCCTCCTCCTGCGCGGCGGCGTCCTCGCGCTCGGCCGGCTCCTGGGCGAAGGCCGGCGCCGACGCCAGCATCAGGGTCACGACCCAGCCCATGGTCCTCATCCCGATCACCTCCGGGCACACCACCGGTGTGCTCGCAACAGTATACGGAGCGGCGGCGGGCCGGGGTTGTGAGAGCGACCACAAGGCGCGAGACTCGTGGGATGGACACCGCGGCCGGCCGCCCGATCTACCTCGACCATCACGCCACGACGCCGGTGGATCCCGCGGTGCTGCGCGCGATGCTGCCGTACTTCTCCGAGAAGTTCGGCAACCCTTCCGGCCGGCAGCACGTGTTCGGACAGGAGGCGCACGACGCGGTGGAAGCGGCCCGCGCGCAGGTCGCCGCGCTGCTCGGCGCGCGCGCGGACGAGATCGTGTTCACGTCCGGCGCGACCGAGTCGAACAACCTGGCCGTGCGCGGGCTGGCGCGCAGCCTCGCCGAGCGTGGCCGCCACGTCGTGACCACGTCGCTCGAGCACGCGGCGGTGCTGGAGCCCTGCCGTACCCTGGAGCGCGAGGGCTTCACGGTGACCCGTGTCGGCGTCGGCGCGGACGGCATCGTCGCGGCCGCGGACGTGACCGGCGCCCTGCGCGAGGACACCGTCCTCGTCTCGGTGATGGCGGCGAACAACGAGGTCGGCACCATCCAGCCGATCGAGGAGATCGGCGCGGCCTGCCGCGAGCGCGGGATCGCGTTCCACAGTGACGCGGTGCAGGCGGCGGGCCGCGTGCCGCTCGACATCAATGCGGTACCCGTGGACCTGCTGAGCCTCTCCGCCCACAAGATGTACGGGCCCAAGGGAGTGGGTGCGCTCTATGTGCGGAAGGACCGCCGCCCTCGCCTGCGTCTTCAGCCGCAGGCAGAAGGCGGCGGGCAGGAGAAGGGCCTGCGCTCGGGCACGCTCAACGTGCCGGGCATCGTGGGCATGGGCGAGGCCGCGCGGCTCGCGGCCGAAGCCCTGGCCGCCGGCGAGCCGGCGCGCCTGCAAGCCTTGCGCGACCGGTTGCTCGAAGGCCTCCAGCGGCGCATCGGCGAGGTGACCGTCAACGGCGCGCTCGCGCCGCGGCTGCCCGGCAACCTCCACGCCTCCATCGCGCGCGCGGAAGCGGAGACCTTGATCCTCTCGCTCGGAGGGCGGGTCGCGCTGTCGTCGGGCGCGGCGTGCTCGGAGGCCGGCGGGAAGGGATCCCACGTGCTGCGCGCGATGGGCCTGCCGGACGAGCGCGTCTACACCGCGCTGCGCTTCGGGATCGGCCGATATAATACGCCGCTCGAACTGGACACCGTGGTGGACGCGCTCGCGGAGGCGGTGCAGGCCGCTCGGGCGAGGTCGTCGCCCGCGTCCGTGTGAGGCCGTCGCCGCTCTTCGACGCGGGCGCGCGCGCGAGGGGCATCGCAATCGCCAATGACGCAAATCGCGTGCCTCCGTCATGCTGCTGTCACAGAGTGCAAATCGCTCGGAGCCCTTTGGAACGAGCGACTTGCGAAGGTAAGTTGATGGGTTTCCACAAGGTTTTCCACAGTTTCTGTGGACGCGATCCACAGCGCGGCCCGGAGGTGTGCGCGTGATCACAAAGCGGCGTCTGTTCACGCCGGGACCGACGCCCTTGCACCCGGTCGTGCAGGAGGCGCTCGCACGTCCGATCCTCCACCACCGCACCGACGAGTTCCGCGCGGTGATGAAGGACTGCCGCGAAGGTCTCCAGCGCTTCCTCAAGACGACCAGCGATGTCGTGGTGCTCGCCGCCTCCGGCACCGGCGGCATGGAGGCGGCGCTCGCCAACGTGCTGGCGCCCGGAGAGGCGATGCTCGCGCTCGTGGCCGGCAACTTCGGCGAGCGCTGGGCGGCGATCGGCCGCGCGTACGGCATGGACGTGCGCGTGCTCGAGGCGGCCTGGGGCGAGGCGGTCTCCCCGGACGCCGTCGCGGCCGCTCTCGATGGCGACCGCGCGATCCGCGCCGTGTTCGTCCAGCTCTCCGAGTCGTCCACCGGCGCCGCCCACGACGTGGAGGCGCTCGCGCGCGTCACCCGCGGCCGCGACACGCTCCTGGTGGTGGACGCGATCTCGGGCGCGGGCGCGATGAGGCTCGAGACGGACGCCTGGGGCGTGGACGCGGTGGTCGTCGGCAGCCAGAAGGCGCTCGCGCTGCCGCCGGGGCTCGCCTTCCTCGCCCTCTCGCCGCGCGCCTGGGAGCGCGTCGAGAAGACGGCGACGCCGCGGTTCTACTTCGACCTGCGGCGCGAGCGGAAGGCGCAGGCGGCCGGGGAGTCCGCGTTCACGCCCGCGATCTCGAACGTGATCGCGCTCAAGGCCGCGCTCGACTTCGTGGACTCCTCGGGCGGAGTGGACGCCCTGGTGAAGAACGCGGGCGTCCTGGCCGCGGCGACGCGCGCCGCGGCGCGGGCCCTGCGCATGCCCCTGGTCGCGCCGCGCCATCACGGCGACGCGCTCACCGCGCTCTACCCGCCCGAGGGTCTCGACTCCGGGGCGATCGTGAAGGCGCTGAAGACCGAGTTCGGCTCCACGGTCGCCGGCGGGCAGGGCGCGCTGAAGGGCAAGATCCTGCGCGTCGCGCACCTCGGCTACTACGACGCCACCGACATCCTGGGCCTGCTCGCCACCCTCGAGATCGTGCTCACGCGGCTCGGCCACCGCTTCGAGCTCGGCGCCGGCCTGGCCGCGGCCGAGTCGGCCTGGCTGGCCGAGAGGTCCTGACCTGGACACCCGCATCCTCGTCCTCGAGGGCATCACGGACCGCGGCCTCGCGATCCTGAAGGCGGAGGGCTGGCAGGTGGACGTGCGCAAGGCCATGCCGCCCGCCGAGCTGGCGCAGGTGGTGCCGCCCTACCACGCGCTGATGATCCGCAGCGGCAGCCAGATCACGGCCTCGGTGCTCGAGGCGGCCACCAGCCTGAGGATCATCGGCCGCCCCGGGGTGGGCGTGGACAACGTGGACCTCGACGCGGCCACGCGGCGCGGCATCGTGGTGATGAACTCGCCCGGCGGGAACCTGGTGTCCACCGCGGAGCTGACCCTGGGCCTGCTCCTGGCCTGCGCGCGCAACATCGCGCAGGCCGACGCCGGCATGAAGGCCGGCAAGTGGGACCGCAAGTCGTTCGCCGGCGTCGAGCTGCACGGCAAGCGCATCGGGGTCGTGGGGTTCGGCCGCATCGGGCGCGAGGTGGCGGCGCGCTGCCAGGCGCTGGGCATGGAAGCGGTCGCCTACGACCCGTTCGTGTCCGCCGCGGTCGCGGAGCGGCTCCACGTCGCGCTGCTCTCCCTCGACGAGCTGCTGCAGACCAGCGACTTCATCACGCTGCACACCACGCTCTCCCGCGAGACGCGCCACCTGATCGGCAAGGAAGCGCTCGGCAAGGTGAAGCCCGGCGTGCGCCTGGTCAACGCCGCGCGGGGAGAGCTGCTCGACGAAGAGGCGCTGCTGGCCGCGCTGGAGACCGGGCGCGTGGCCGGCGCGGCGCTCGACGTGCACGCGCAGGAGCCGCCGGTGGACTGGCGCCTGGCCCAGCACCCGCGCGTGGTGGCCATGCCGCACTGCGGTGCGGCCACCGTGGAGGCGCAGGAGCGCGTGGGGACCGACATCGCGCAGCAGGTGCGCGACTTCCTCAAGGGAGGCCTGATCCAGCACGCGGTCAACTTCTTCTCGCTGACCGGAGACCTCTACGACGAGGTGCGCCCGGCCATGGAGCTGGCCGAGCGCCTGGGCCGCTTCCTCGGTCAGGCCTGCGACGGGAGCATGGAGCGGGTGGAGGTGGGCCTCTACGGCAACTTCCGCGAGATCGACGCCAAGCCGATCCTGGCCGCGGCGGTGCTGGGCGTGCTCAAGCCGGTCGCGCCCGCGGCCACCCTGGTCAACGCGCGCGCGCTGGCCGCCGAGCGCGGCATCGACGTGCTCGAGTCCACCTCCTCGGCGCGGGTCACCTTCTCCAACCTGATGGTGCTGCGCCTCAAGACCAGCGAGGCCGACGTGTCCGTGGCCGGCACCCTGTTCGGCCGCAGCCACCTGCGGCTGGTGGACGTGGACGGGGTCGAGGTGGACGCCATCCCGCAGGGCCACCTGCTGCTGGTCAAGAACGACGACACGCCCGGCGTGGTCGGCCACCTCGGCCGGGAGCTGGGCGAGCGCGCGATCAACATCGCGCGCATGACCGTGGGCCGCAAGCCGGGAAGCGGGCGCGCGGTGATGCTGATCGAGGTGGACCAGGAGGTGGGCGCCGACGCGCTGGCGGCGGTGCGGCGGCTGGCCGGCGTGCGCGACGCGCGTGCGCTGTGGCTGGGATAGACTGACGCTCATGCCCACGGTCCAGGCGCCGAAAGACGGCGAGAAGATCCGCATCTCCGGCGGCAAGCTGCAGGTTCCCGCGCGCCCGGTGATCCCCTACGTCGAAGGCGACGGCACCGGCCGCGACATCTGGCGCGCGTCGCAGCGCGTGTTCGACGCCGCGGTGGCGAAGTGCTACGGCGAAGAGCGCAAGGTGGCCTGGCTGGAGCTGCTGGCGGGGGAGAAGGCCTTCAACCAGACGAAGGAATGGATGCCGGCGGAGACGCTCGACGCGTTCCGCGAGTACCTGGTCGGCATCAAGGGCCCCCTGAGCACGCCGGTGGGCGGCGGCATCCGCTCGCTGAACGTGGCCCTGCGCCAGGAGCTGGACCT
>DATBIZ010000334.1:0-4895 GCA_036556645.1 Vicinamibacteria bacterium
CCCGTCGCGCGCACGATGGGCACGGTCCCGTAGCGGAGGCTGTACATCTGGGTCAGCCCGCAAGGCTCCGTGCGCGACGGCATCAGGAAGACGTCGGCGCCCGCCTCGACCTGGTGCGCGAGCGCGGTGTCGTAGCTGAAGCGCACCGCCACCCGGTCGGGCGCGCGCGCGGCCAGCGCCGCGAACCCGTCCTGCACCGCCTGCTCGCCGGTGCCGAGCACCACCAGCTTCAGCGGTCGATGCAGCAGCGCCTCCCCGGCGGCCACGACCAGGTCCAGGCCCTTGTCCCACACCAGGCGCGAGATCACGCCGGCGACCGGCAGGTCCGGCGCCGCCGGCAGCCCGTACGTGCGCAGCAGGTCCGCCTGGCACGCCGCCTTGCCCGCCGGCGCACGGGCCGAGTAGCGCTTCGCGATGTGCGGGTCGTGCGCGGGATTCCATTCGTCGTAGTCCACGCCGTTGAGGATGCCCACCAGCTCGTCGGCGCGCGCGCGCAGCACGCCGTCCATGCCGTAGCCGTATTCGGGGGTCTGGATCTCGCGCGCGTAGGTCGGCGAGACCGTGCTCACGATCTCCGCGAACGCCACGCCGCCCTTGAGGTAGCTGGCCCAGCCGTGGAACTCGAGCGCCTCGGTCGCGCCCAGGTGCGGCGGGAGCCCGAGCACGCCGAGCAGGTCCAGCCCGAAGTTTCCCTGGTAGGCCAGGTTGTGGATCGTGAACACCGACGGCGTGCGGCGCAGCACCGGGTCGTCCCAGTAGAACGACTTCAGGTACACGGGCAGGAGGCCGGCCTGCCAGTCGTGGGCGTGGAAGACGTCGGGCCGCTCGCCGCGCGCGCGGAAGTACTCGAGGCACGAGCGCGCGAAGAACGCGAAGCGCACGCCGTTGTCCGGGTAGTCGCGGTTGTTCTCGCCGTAGGGCGCCGGCCGCTCGAAGAACGGGGGGTGCTCGACGAACACCACCTCGACGCCCTCCGCGTGCGCGCGCCGGTAGAAGCCGGCGGTGCGGTTCACCGCGTCCACCGGCACGTGCACCGAGCCCACGTGTTCCCCGGCCGGGAACGGGATCCGGCCGTAGCGCGGCAGGAACACGGTGACGCGATGGCCGAGGCGGCCGAGCGCCTTGGGCAGCGCCGCCGCCACGTCGGCCAGCCCGCCGGTCTTCATGTAGGGCGCCATCTCGGAGGCGGCGAAGGCCACGTGCAGCGGTGCGGGCATGCGATGCCCGAGGATACCAGCCCGCGCCGGCGCGGGTGCTAGCCTCCGCGCGATGCCGCGCCGGCTGGGACAACACTTCCTCCGACCCGCGTCCGTGCGGCGGCTGCTGGAGACCATCGCGCCGCGCGCGGGCGAGACGTTCCTCGAGATCGGTCCCGGCGCGGGCGCGCTCACCCTGCCGCTCGCGGCCGCCGCCGGCCGGGTCGTCGCGGTCGAGCTCGACGCCGTCCTGGCGGCGCGCCTCCGCGCGCGCGCGCCCGCCAACGTGGAGATCGTGCGGGGCGACGCGCTCGCGGTGGACCTGGCCGCGCTGGTGCCCGCGGGCGCGCGGCTGGTCGGCAACCTTCCCTACTACGTGTCGAGCCCGCTGCTGCGGCGCTTCCTGTCGCTGCGCGCCCACGTGCGCGACGCGCACGTGATGCTGCAGGAGGAGGTCGCGCGCCGCGTGGCCGCGGCGCCGGGCTCGAAGGAATACGGCATCCTCTCCGTGCTCTACGCGCTGTGGGCCGAGGTGGACGTCCCGCTGCGCTTCGGTCCCTCCGCCTTCGACCCTCCGCCGAAGGTCTCCTCGGCGGTCCTCCGCGCGCGGTTCCTCGCTTCTCCCCGCGCGCAGGTGGCCGACGTGGAGCGGTTCGAGCGCCTGCTCCGGGCCGCGTTCGCGCGCCGCCGGAGAACCCTTGAAAACAACCTGCGAGATAGCTATCCTAACCTCAAGGAACACTTGAGGTTGCTCAACATCGAGGGCTCCCGCCGCGCGGAGACCCTATCGGTTGTGGAGTTCGCCCTCCTCGCCCGAGCCCTCGAACACTGAACGACGGCTTTTTTCGCGGACACGATGGCTGACCTGAGGCTGATCCCGCTCGGCGGGCTCGGCGAGTTCGGGCTCAATGCGATGGTGCTCGAGTGGGAGGACAACCTCCTGCTCGTGGACGCCGGCGTGATGTTTCCCGGCCACGACTCTCCGGGCGTGGACAGCATCGTGCCCGACTTCGCGTACCTGGCCGAGCGGCGCGACCGCGTGCGCGGGATCGCGCTCACGCACGCGCACGAGGACCACATCGGCGCGCTCCCGTTCGCGCTGGCCGCGGCGCCGGCGCCGGTGTTCGGCGGACGCCTCACGCTGGGGTTCCTGCGGCGCCGGCTGCCGGAGCGCGAGCCGGCCGCGGACCTGCGCCTGCTCACGCCGGGGCAGCCGGTCGAAGCCGGCCCCTTCCGCATCCATCCGATCCGCGTCGCGCACAGCGTGGTGGACAGCTTCGCGCTGGCCATCGAGACGCCCGGCGGCGTCGTGGTGGCGAGCGGGGACTTCAAGATCGACGCGCACGCCGCGCCCGAGGAGCAGACCGACCTGGCCGCGCTCTCCGCCTGGGGCGACCGCGGGGTGCTGGCGCTGCTCTCCGACAGCACCAACGTCGAGCAGCGCGGCCGCACCGGCAGCGAGGAAGACGTGCGCCCGGCCTTCCGGGAGATCTTCGCGCGCACGCCCGGCAAGGTGCTGGTCTCGTGCTTCGCCACCGCGATCCCCCGCCTGCAGCGCGTGGCCGAGATCGCGCTCGAGGCCGGGCGGTCGATCTCCTTCGTGGGGCGGCGGCTGGTCGAGAACACCGAGGTCGCGCGCGAGCTGGGCCTGCTGCGCATCCCGCCCGCGTCGGTGCTGCACGCCGACCACATCCCCCAGTATCCGGGCAAGGGGCTCGCGCTCTTCGTCGCGGGCAGCCAGGGCGAGCCGTTCTCGGCGCTGAGCATGGTCAGCATCGACGAGCACCCGCTGGTCGGGGTGGGCCCGGGCGATACCGTCGTGCTCTCCGCGCGCGCGATCCCCGGCAACGAGCGCGCCGTCTCGCGCGTGATCGGGAACCTCTTCCGCCGCGGCGCGGACGTCGTGCACCCGGGCACCGCCGGCGTCCACGTCTCCGGGCACGCGAGCCAGGACGAGCTGGTGGAGCTGATGGCGCGCGTCCGCCCGCGCTACCTGGTGCCGATCCACGGCGAGTACCGGATGCTGGCGCAGCACGCGCGCCTGGCCGCGCAGGCCGGGCTGCCCGCCGACCGCGTGCTGCTGGCGGAGGACGGCGACGTGCTGGCGATCGGGCCCCTGGGCGCGCGCAAGGAGGCGCGGGTCGAGGCGGGCCGCATGCTGCTCGACCGCTCCGGCACCGGGGAGCTCGACGAGCTGGTGGTGCGCGACCGCCGGCACATGTCGGCCGAGGGCGTGGTGGTGCCGGTGGTGGTCGTGGACAAGAACACCGGCCGCGCGCAGGCGCCGCCGGAGATCGTGGCGCGCGGGCTCTTCGAGGGCGAGCGGGGCGCGGAGATCCTGCAGGAGGCCGCGCGCACCGTGGTGGAGACCCTGGAGTCGCGGCCGCTCGAGGAGCGCTACGACCCCGACGTCTCGCGCGAGCGCGTGCGGCAGGAGCTGCGGCGGCTCTTCCGCAAGCGCGCGCAGCGCCGTCCGCTGGTGATCCCGGTCTTGATGGAGGTCTGAGCGATGGCAGGCGGGAAGGTCCGGTCGGCGCGGCTGGCGGAGTTCCTGGGTCTGGTGGCGTTCGCGCTGGCGCTGATGCTGCTCATCAGCCTCGCGACCTACGACCCCGCCGATCCCGCGCCCTTCTTCAAGGCGGGCGCGAGCGGCAGCGCGAGGAACTTCATCGGGCCGATGGGCGCCTTCCTCGCCGAGCTGATGGTGCCGCAGCTCTTCGGGATGGCCTCGCTGCTCTTCCCGCTGGTGCTGGGCATCACGGGCTGGAAGCTCTTCTGGTGCCACCCGATCGAGGCCCCGTACACGAAGGCGTTCGGGCTCTCGCTGCTGCTCCTGTCCCTGACCGCCTTCCTCAGCCTGACGTTCCACACGGTCCAGATCGAGGGCGAGCCGGTGCGCGCGGGAGGCGCGGTGGGCCTGCTCCTGGCCACCACGCTGATCGCGAGCTTCAACCGTACCGGCGCCTACATCGTCCTGGCCACCGCGCTCTTCGTGTCCCTGATCCTGGCCACGCAGTTCTCGTTCGCCGCCTTCCTGGCCGCGGCGGGCCGCGTCGCTTCCGCGCGGGCGCGCGCGCTGCGCACGGCCTGGGCCCATTTCCGCGAGACGCGCCGCAAGGAGCGCCAGCGCCGCGAGGTGGCCCGCAAGCACGCGCAGCGGGAGAAGGAGGCCGCCCCCGCCGCCGGCCCGGAGAGCCTCCCGCGCGTGCGCAAGGTGCGCCCGCCCGGCGACGAGGAGCCGGACACGGCCGCGGCGGCCGCGCCGGCCGCGCCGCCGGTGCAGCGCCCGCTGCCCTTCCTTCCCGCCGCCTCCACGCCCGCGGCCGGCGACGACGACGCGCCGAAGGCGAAGCGGCGAGCGGCGGAGCCGCCCGCCGCGCGCGGCCGGCACCTGCTGCCGCCGACCACGCTCCTCGACGAGATCCCGTCCGACGGCGGCATGGACAAGGAGCGGCTCTACGAGAAGGCGCGCACGCTGCAGGCCAAGTCCGGGGAGTTCGGCGTGCTCGGCAACGTGGTGGAGATCCATCCGGGCCCCGTGGTCACCACCTACGAGTTCAAGCCGGACGCGGGGATCAAGTACTCGAAGATCGTGGGCCTGGCCGACGACCTCGCCCTCGCGCTGGAGGCGGAGTCCATCCGCATCGACCGCATGAGCGGGCGCGGCACCGTCGGCATCGAGATCCCGAACGACGTGCG
>DATBIZ010000335.1:0-3496 GCA_036556645.1 Vicinamibacteria bacterium
GCCCGCCGCGCCGCCTCGTGAGGACCCGCCGCCCCGGGCGGCCACTCCGGCGTTGCGCCGGCCGGGGCCGCCCGTGCCGCGCGGGTCCGTGCGCGTGCCGCGGCGCGCGCTCTGGATCGTGCCCGCCGCCGGCGTGATCGCGCTGGCGCTGGCGAGCCTGATCCTCGACGACGGCCGCCGCGCGCCCCGGGACGATCCCGGGGGCGCTCCGGCGATCCTGGCCGCGCCGAGCGCCGCTCCCGTGCCCGGGCCGCTCACCGGCCTCGACGCCGGCCTGCGGCTGGCGGTGGAGAGCACGCTCGAGGCCTACCGCGACGCGCTGGAGCGGCAGGACGAGGCGGCGCTCTCGCGCGCCCGGCCCGACCTCAGCGCGCGCCAGCGCGCCGCGCTGCTCGCGCCGTTCCAGGGCGCGCTCAACGTCGGCGTGGACCTGCGCGTGCTCGACGCGGCGGCCTCCGCCGAGCAGGCGGTGGTGACCGTGCTGCGCACCGACGTGATCGTGGACGGACGGGACAGCGCGCGCGCGCCGGTCGAGGAGGTGCTGCGCTTCGTGCGGCGGGCGGGCGGCTGGGCGGTCGGTGACCGTTGAGCCGCGGCCTCCCGCGCTGTCGCTCGAGCGCGTCAGCAAGCGCTACGCGCGCGGCGCGCGCGAGGTGGAGGCCCTCTCCGACGTCACGCTGAGCGTGCGCGCGGGGGAGTCGGTGGCGGTCACCGGCCCCTCCGGGTCCGGCAAGTCCACCCTGCTGAGCATCCTCGGCTGCCTGGACAAGCCCACGCGCGGCCGCTACGCGCTCGACGGCGAGGACGTGTCCGCGATGGACGACCCCACGCTCTCCCGCGTGCGCAACCGGCGCATCGGCTTCGTGTTCCAGTCGTTCCACCTGATCCCGCAGCTCACGGTGGTGGAGAACGTCGAGACGCCGCTGCTCTACTCGCCCGTGCCGGTGGCGCAGTGGCGCGAGCGTGCGCTCACGTGCCTGCGCAAGGTCTCCCTCGCCCACCGGTCCGACCACCGGCCGGCCGAGCTCTCCGGAGGCGAGGCGCAGCGCGCCGCCATCGCGCGCGCGCTGGTCTGCGACCCCGGCGTGCTGCTCGCCGACGAGCCGACCGGCAACCTCGACAGCGCCACCGGCGACGAGATCGCGGGCGTGCTCGACGCGCTGCACCGGGAAGGCCGCACCCTGGTCGTGGTCACCCACAACGAGGCGCTGGCCCGCCGCGCCCGGCGCGTGGTCCGCCTGCGCGACGGCCGCGTGGAAGCCGACGAGCCGGCCTGATGTCGCCGCGCGTGCTCCTCCGGCTCGGCCTGGGCAGCCTGCTCCTGCACAAGCTGCGCTCCGCGCTCTCGATCCTCGGCGTCGTGTTCGGCGTGGGCGCGGTCGTGTCCATGTCCTCGGTCGGGGAGGGCGCGCGCCGCGAGGCGGTCGAGCAGGTCGGCGCGCTCGGCATCGACAGCGTCACCCTGCGCGCGCCGGCCGGCCAGGACCCGGCGGCGGAGGGCCTGCGCGTGGACGACGCGGCCGCGCTCGCGCGGGTGGTGCCCGGCCTGCTCGCGGTGGCGCCGCTGCGCGAGGCGCCGCTGCGCGCGGAGGCCGGCGGGCGCTCCGCCGACGCCGTGGTCGTGGGCACCACGGCCGCCTACCAGTCGGCGGCCCGCCTGAGCGTGGGCGCCGGCCGCTTCCTGACCGCGCTCGACGTCCGCGACGCCAAGCGCGTGGCCGTGCTCGGCGCGTCGGTGGCCGCCGCCCTCTTTCCCCTGGGCGAGCCCCGGGGGGCGCGCATCGCGGTGGGCGGCGACTGGTACGACGTGGTCGGCGTGCTGGAGGGCCGCGCCAGCCCACGGCGACCCGGCCCGATCCGCACGCGCGACGTCAACCGCGCCGTGTTCGTGCCCCTGCCCGCGCTCGACCGCGGGCTCGACCGCGACCCGGGCGGCGTGGACGAGATCGTGATGCGGGTGGCCGACGCGGACGCCGTCACCGCCTCGGCGGAGGCGGCGCGGGCCGTGGTCGGCCGCACCACCGGCGGCGCGCCGGTGGAGGTGATCGTCCCGCGGGAGATCCTGCGCCAGCGCGCGCGCACCCAGCGCATCTTCAACGTGGTCACCGGCGCGATCGCGGCGATCAGCCTGCTGGTCGGCGGCATCGGCATCATGAACATCATGCTGGCCAGCGTGGCCGAGCGGACCGCCGAAGTGGGCGTGCGCCGCGCGCTCGGCGCCTCGCGCCGCGACGTGGCCGCGCAGTTCCTGGTCGAGTCCTCGCTGCTCACCGCGACCGGAGGCCTGGCCGGCGCGGCCCTGGGCGTGGCGGGCTCGGCGGTGATCCAGCGGCTGGCCGGCTGGCCGACCGCGCTCTCGCCGTTGATGCTCCTGGCCGCGCTGGTGGCGGCGGTGGCCATCGGCGTGGGCTTCGGGTTCTATCCCGCCTGGCGCGCCGCGCACCTCGAGCCGATGGAAGCCTTGCGCCGCTAGCCGCGGGCTGCCAGGCCGCGGTCACCAGCCTCCGCCGCCTCCGCCGCCCGAGCTCGAGCTCGAGCTCGAGCCCGAGGAGCTGCCGCCATCCGAGCTCGACGAGCTCGGCGCGGCGATGCTGGCCGAGAACGCGTGCGCGGCGGCGCCCCACGAGCCCGACGCCCCGGCGCCGCCGAAGCGGCCGCCGCCGGCGGTGAAGGGCTCGGAGCGGGAGCTGCTCGCCGCGGCCCGGTCGCCGTCGCCGTCGGCCGCCCCGGACGTGACCGCCACCCCGTCGGGCGTGGGGCGGGCGGCCGACCAGCGGTTCGCGTCGTCGGCGAGGCCGAGCGCGAGCAGGTGCGGGAACCACTCGGGGCGCACCGCGGCGGAGCCGCCGCGCAGCTCGCGCCGCAAGAACCGCTCGGCCGCGGTCAGACGCTTGCGGACGCGCATCGCGGCGGCGGTCTCGCGCGTGCGCGCGACGTTGAGCACGCTGTTCGCGAACGCGACGGCGAGCACGGCCACGGCGCCCAGCGCCAGCGGGTCGTTCCCGGCGCCCCAGGCCTGGGCCAGCCCGACACCGGCCGCGAGCAGCGCCACCGGCGCCAGGACCGCGGCGGCCAGCCTTCGGCTGCCCACCCGGGAGCGCCAGGCGAACGCGAGGAAGACACCGACGAGGTACACCGGCAGCAGCGCGAGCCCGGCGAAGAGCGGCATCGGGTCGCCCTCGGCGATCAGCGCCGACGCGATCGCCCCGACGGCCGCGAGCACCAGCACCGCGGTCGTCCACCGCAGCGGCGCGGGCGGGGGGCGGTCTCGGCCGAGCAGCGCTCGCACCTCCTTCTCCAGCGGCTTCTGGATCACCGAGGTGGGGTCGAACCCCACGGAGGCGTAATGCCTGCGCACGGCGCGGGTGTCGGTCTCGGTGCCGCCGTCCACGAGCAGCGCGTCGAGCAGCAAGCGCTCGTGGCCCCGCAGGGCGGTGGGCGCGACGCGCAGGCGCAGGTGCCGCACGGACGAGTCGGTCTCGTCCGGCCAGGTCTC
>DATBIZ010000336.1:0-2278 GCA_036556645.1 Vicinamibacteria bacterium
GTTGAACGTGAGCGTCGCGACCTCCAGGGTCAGCGTTCCTGCCGACGCGCGGCCGCCGACAGGCAACGATCCGCGGTCCCCGCCGCCGAGAAGGGCGGAGTTGATGATCTGCTGCACTTGCGGATCCGGCGACGTGCACCGTATCGCCTGCGGCGAGTAGCTGATCTGGCCGCTCAGAGCGCCGTTCGACTCGGTCAGATCCGCCACGATGTCGTACGCGGACGAGCACGAGATGCTGCCGGCCTGGATTTCGGTGGTCAACCCCCCACCGCCGGCCCCCGAGCCCGTCCAGCGTCCGGTGGCGGTCAAGGGCTGCTCGCTCTCGCCGCCTCCGCTCGCGGCGACGGCCACCACCCCCGCCGCGGCCACCGCCCCGCCCGCGATGGCGAGCGTGCCGGCGCCGATGCCGCCGCCGGCCGCCGCTCCCGCCGCGCCG
This sequence comes from Vicinamibacteria bacterium, assembly GCA_036556645.1. Taxonomy (GTDB): domain Bacteria; phylum Acidobacteriota; class Vicinamibacteria; order Fen-336; family Fen-336; genus DATKEG01. The sequence continues at coordinate 437 of DATBIZ010000336.1, forward strand.
CCCGCGGCCGCCGCCCCCGCGCCTCCGCCGCCGGCACCGGCGGTCTGCGCGGCGCTGCCGGGCGGGGCGCCGGTGCTGGAGACGATCACGCCTTCGGGGCTGAACCCGCTGAGCAGCGCCTTGCTCTCGAGCACCCGCGCCGCGGCCGCGTCGAGCACGCGCCCGGAGGCGTCGCGCAGCACGCCGACGACCACCGGCCGCGTGAGCTGCCCGAGCGCCGCCGCCACCACGCGGCCGGCCTCGCACTCGACCCTCCGGCCGACCACGCGCGGCGTGAACGCGCGGTCCGGCGCGCGCTCCGGCCGCACCGTCTGGGCGAAGTTCCGGTCGATGACGTCCACGAAGTACTGGAAGCCCTTGATGTCGCCCTGGGGGCGGGGCAACACTGCCGAGTGGCAGCGCCCCTCGCGCGTCATGGCGACCGCGTACCAGGGATCCGTGTCCTTGGCGCGGAACGCGACGTGGGCGCGCCCGACCGCGTCGTCCGGGCTCAGGCAGGCCTCGAGCCGCGGGTGCTGGCCGGCCACCACGCAGCCGACCTCGTCGTGCGCGATGGCCACGCCGGAGGGCGCGGTCGGCGCCGAGCTCCCGGCCGCCGCCGCGCCCGGGGTGGCGGCGGCCGGCGCGAGCCGCTCCACGACCTGCGCGTGCACGTAGCCGGTCCGCCCGTCCGCGGTCTGGACCTTGAACCACTCGCCCGCGGCCTCCAACACCTGGAGCACCGCCCCGCGCGCGAGGCGTCCGACCACCGCGGCGGTCGTGGACGGCTCCGCGCGCAGGTTGGCCTGGGCGACGCGCACGCGCAGCTCCTCCGGCCACGCGGTCGTGGCGAGCAGGGTGAAGACGAGGGCGCAGGCCAGGGGCCTGGGGTGCGGAGTGGCGAAGAGGCGCATGGGGTCTCCGTGTCCGGTGATTCGCTGTCGTGGAGTGTACCGAAGTCCGGCTAACCTCGGGCATGCCCCGGATCGGCCCGGACACGCTGGCCATCGGCTGCATGCGCCTGAGCACCGAGCCCGGCCGCGACGAGGCGCTCGCGATCGCCACCCTGCACGCCGCGCTCGACGCCGGCGTCACCCTGCTCGACACCGCGGACGCCTATTGCCTGCACCAGGGCGAGGCCGGCCACGGCGAGCGCCTGATCGCGAAGGCCCTGGCCGCGTGGGCCGGTGACCGGGCGCGTGTGCAGGTGGCGACCAAGGGCGGGCTCACGCGCCCCGGCGGCCGTTGGGAGGCCGACGGCCGCGGGCGGCACCTGCGCGCGGCCTGCGAGGCGAGCCTGCGCGCGCTCGGCGCCGACCGCCTCGCGCTCTACCAGCTCCATGCGCCCGACCCCCGCACGCCGCTGGCGACCAGCGTGCGCGCGCTGGCCGCCCTCCAGCGTGAAGGCCTCGTGGAGCGCATCGGCGTCTGCAACGTCACCTTCGGGCAGCTCCGGGAGGTGGCCGACGTGGCCGAGGTCGCCGCGGTGCAGGTCGAGCTGAGCCCCTGGAGCTTCGAGCCGTTGCCGAGCGGGATCCTCGAATGGTGCGTGGACCATGGCGTCGCGCTGCTCGCGCACCGCCCTCTGGGCGGCCCCGGCGGCCGCGGCCGCCAGGCGGGCGACGCGACCCTGCGGTCGGTAGCCGCGCGCCCCGGCGCCAGCCCGGCCGAGGTCGTGCGGGCCTGGCTGCGCTCGCTGGCGCCGGTGGTGGTGCCGCTGCCCGGCCCGACCACGCCCGCGCACGCGCGGTCCGCCGTGCGCGCGGCCCGCCTCGTGCTGACGCCGGAAGACGCCGTCGAGCTGGACGCGCGCTTCTCGGCGGGCGCGCTGGCGCGCCGCCCGCGCGCCGAGCGGCGGCCGCC